>NZ_VHIJ01000013.1:0-41423 GCF_006680095.1 Pseudarthrobacter sp. B4EP4b
CACCCCACCGGCTCCCCGCCGTCGTACGCCAAAATCCCTGGCGGCGGGTCCTGCTTCAGCAGCTGCTGCACCAGGTCCCCGCGCTCCGTGCCGTGCAGAGTCTGGTTCTGCTTGGAGGGGATGCGGTAGCTCAGGCACCAGCACACGTTGGCATCCGGCCGTTTCGGCCCCACCAACGCCCGGACGTCCTCAAATTCGGTTGCCGGACGGACCTCGATCGCCATGCCGCCATCCTGCCATGTGCGTTAGAGCCGGGACAGTGTCCCTTCCGGCTCTGTTCTCCCGAAACCCTGTTCCCCCAAGCCCTGTTCTCCCTGACCCCTGTTACGTCAGTCGAGGCTGATACGCCCGATGCTCCAGGCCGCCACTTTGCGGAGGTCAACCCTGGTAGCCGGCATGCGCACATGGACCCCGCCGGACAGCAGCACCGGGGCAAGGAAATGGATGTACCGGTCCTGACGGTGGAGGCGGCCTGCCCCGGTTTCTTCCAGGGCTTCTTCCTCACGCTTCGATTCCACGGAGGCGAGGGCGTCCGCCACTGCCGGGCTGCCGACGCGGATCTGGTCGTTCTGCCGCTGCGTCCAGGCGTGCTCCGAGACTACGGAGCCGGAGATGACGGTGCCGTCCACCACCACCGTGAGCTCTATGGTTGCGTCGTCACCCATCCTGAAAAGTGGGGTCAACAGCAGTGTCAGGCGCTGGTCGATCTCGTACCAGGATTGGGCTTCGAAGTGCTGCCGGTTCGCGCTGTACTTCGCGTCCTGCTCGGCGCCCATCCGGGACATTGCTTCCTCTGCGGAGTCATGCGCCACGGCTTGTCCTTTCGCGGTTCCATCCGGCTGACTGCCCTCCCTTACGAGCTTAGTTCCGGAACTGGGGAGCGGGGCTGGAATGCGTATTTGTTCCACCCTGTCGGCTTCTGCCGGCCGTCCCTACACTGGGACGCATGACCGAGCAGGAGCCGGCCCAGGGAAGGGCCGCTGCCGTTCCCGACGGCGGGGAAAATCTTCGCGAGGACGCCGTCACTTCGACAACGGGCGGTGAACCCGCGCGCCTGGCTGATCCAGACGACGTCGACACCTCCCGGCGCACCCCGGCGGAACGGTCCCGGACCTTCTCCGGGATCCTGGTGAACACCGCCCTGGCCAACATCACCACCAGCTATCTGTGGTTTGCCCTGACGTTCTGGGTGTACCTGGAGACCCGCAACGTGATCGCCACCGGTGTAGTCGGTGGTGCGTACATGCTGCTGATCGCCCTGTCCAGCATCAGCTTCGGCACCTTCGTGGACCGCTACCGCAAACTGGCCGTGATGCGCTTCGCCGCAGGCTTCACCCTGGTGATGTTTGTGCTCTCCGGGGTGATGTTCCTCCTGACACCTGAAGGCTCGCTGCTGGACCTGAAGCAGCCCTGGTTCTGGGTTTTCACCGTAGTCATCCTGATCGGCGCGGTGGTGGAGAACCTGCGCAATATCGCCCTGTCCACTACGGTCACCATCCTCATTGAGCCGGAGCTGCGGGCTAACGCCAACGGCCTGGTGGGGATGGTGCAGGGGCTGATGTTCCTCATCACTTCCGTGCTCTCCGGGCTGTCGGTGGGGCTGCTGGGCATGGGCTGGACCATTGTGGTCGCAATCGTGCTCACGGCGCTCGCGTTCGCGCACCTGCTCACCCTTCGCATGCCTGAGGAAACGAGCGTGGCGGCCAACGATGCGCACGGCGGGTTCGACCTTCGCGGCTCCTATGCCGCTGTGCTCGCCATTTCCGGGCTGTTCGCCCTGATCCTGTTCTCCACATTCAACAACTTCATTGGCGGCGTCTACATGGCGCTGATGGACCCCTACGGCCTGGAGATGTTCCCCGTGGAACTGTGGGGCATTTTCCTGGCGGTAGGCTCCAGCGGGTTCCTGATCGGCGGGGCCCTGATCAGCAAGTTCGGACTCGGGGCCAACCCGCTGCGCACCCTGCTCATTGCGGTGGTGGCCATGGGGGTCCTCGGCGCGGTGTTCACCCTGCGCGAATGGGCGTGGCTGTACGTCGTCGGGATCTGGCTGTACCTGACGCTGGTGCCCGTTGTGGAGGCCGCCGAGCAGACGGTCATCCAGCAGGTGGTTCCGCTGCCACGGCAGGGCCGGGTGTTCGGCTTCGCCATGGCGTTCGAGTCTGCGGCGGCGCCCGTCACGTCCTTCCTGATTGCGCCGATCGCCCAGTTCTGGATCATTCCCTACGCACGGTCGGCCGACGGCGCGGCCCGGCTGGCCCCGCTGCTGGGCGAGGGCACCTCCCGCGGCATTGCCCTGGTGTTCCTGATCGCCGGGCTCATCCTGGTGGCCGCCGCGCTGCTGGCTTTCCTGACCCCGGTGTACCGCCGGGTGTCGGCCGAATATGCGCAGGCGGCTGCAGAGGCGAAGGTGGACACCCCAGCGGCAGGATGACCTGCCACGCTACGGTGCCGTTAAACGCCGGACGCTCCCACCCTATGGATTGGTCCATAAGTGCGAGAGCGTCCGGGGAAAGCGCGCGTTAAGTGAGCGAGCGTCCGGGGAAAGCGCGCGTTAAGTGAGCGAGCGTCCTGTTAAACAGCGCGTTAAGTGAGAGAGCGTCCCGGGTGGGCTAGATTCCCAGGGCTTCCTTCAGCGCTGCCACGTGGCCCTGGGCCTGCACCTGGTACTGGGCGAGCTTGACCTTGCCTTCGGGGTCCACCACCACGGTGGAGCGGACGATGCCTTCAACGATCTCGCCGTTGACCAGCTTCTCGCCCCAGGCGCCGTAGGCCAGGGCAACTGCGTGGTCCTCGTCGGAGAGCAGCGGGAAGGTGAGGGAGAAGTCGCCGGTGAAGCCGGCAAGGGCCTCCGGGGCGTCGGGGGAGATGCCGATGACCTCGTAGCCCTTGCCCTGCAGGGAGGCCAGGCTGTCGCGGAAATCGCAGGCCTCGGTGGTGCAGCCGGGGGTGGCGGCCTTGGGGTAGAAGTACACGATGACGTTCTTGCCACGGTAGTCGGCCAAGGCAGTCTCGCGGCCCTGGGCATCCTGAAGGGTGAAATCAGGGGCCTGGGTTCCGGGCTGAAGCTTGGTGGTCAGGGTCTGGCTCATGGCATTCCTTTGGAAGTCTTTGTCAGGTAATGGCAAAACATCAAGTGAAGCGGGTTCCCGCCTAGTCATACAACTCCGGCGTCATATGCAGTATTCCGCCGGACCCCGCACAGTTGCGCAAGCGCCCGGCATAAACCGGTAGCCGCCGCCCCGGACGGTGGCCACAGCGTGCCGCGCATTGCCGAGTTTCCGGCGGATCCGGCCCACGTAAACATCGATGGACCGGGCCGAGGCGCCGGGGGTCTCGAACGAGTCGAGGAACTCCTGCAGTTCCTCCCTGCCCACTGTTCGGGACAGGTGCGTCACCAGGTACCGGAGCACCTTGAACTCGACGCCGGTCAGCGCCACGGGTGTGCCGTCCAGCAGGACCTGGTCGGCGGCAAGGTCTACGGCGACCCGGCTGACAGGGCCGGCCGACGGCGGCAGGTGGGTGCCGCCGTCGGCCCCTGTATCGCCGGGGTTCTCCGCCGCGGCAGGAGTGCGAGAGGAGTGGTCTGCGGCTCCTTCCGCCGCGGCGGAGGCCCCGGACATGGGGGCTCCGGCGGCAGGCCAATGGACTTCCGCCTCCGGAGCAGTTTGAAGGGCCCGGGCCAGGACCAGTTCGGCGGCGCGGGCCAGCAGTTCGGGGCTTGTGCCTTCCGCGGGAACCACCCACACGGCGAGGCCGCGGGCAGCAGCGCGCTTGGCCGGAACCGCGTGCCGGGACATCCCCCGGGGATAGTGGGCTTCCACTGCCATGGCTCGTCCCTAGAGCCCGCCGCGGCGGATCAGCTTGCCCGTGGGAGTCTGGCCGTCCACCACAGCGCCGCGCAGGAAGGTCTTGCGGACCACCCCGGAGAGGGCCTTGCCGTCGTAGGGGGTGATGGGGTTCTTGTGCTTGAGCTTGGACACGTCCACCACGAAAGCCTCATCGGGCGCGAACACGGCGAAGTCCGCGTCGTAGCCCAGCGCCAGCTGCCCCTTGGTGGTGAGGCGCGCCAGGTTAGCCGGCTTCTCCGCCATCCAGGACACCACCTGCTCCAGCGGGATCCCGCGGTGCCGGGCCTCGGTCCAGATCAGGGACAGGCCCAGCTGCAGCGAGGAGACTCCGCCCCAGGCCACTGCGAAGTCGCCGTTCTCTAGGTCCTTCAGGTCCAGCGTGGAGGGGGAGTGGTCCGAGACGATGCAGTCGATGGTGCCGTCCAGCAGGCCCTGCCACAGCAGCTCCCGGTTGGAGGCCTCGCGAATGGGAGGGCAGCACTTGTAAGCGGTGGCGCCGTCCGGGATTTCCTCCGCCATCAGCGTGAGGTAGTGCGGGCACGTTTCCACGGTGAGCTTCACGCCGTCGCGCTTTGCGGAGGCGATCATGGGCAGCGCGTCCGACGACGACAGGTGCAGGATGTGCGCACGGGCACCGGTCCAGCGGGCCCGTTCGATGACCTCGGCGATGGCCTTGTTCTCGGCACCGCGGGGGCGGGAGGCGAGGAAGGTGGAGTAGTGGTCGCCGCCGGGGTGGGGAGCCCTGTCGATGGCGTGCGAGTCCTCGGCATGGACGATCATGAGCGAATCGAAGGACTTCAGCTCGGCCATGTCCTCCTCCATCTCGTCCGCATCCAGGTGCGGGAATTCGTCCACGCCGGAGTGCAGGAGGAAGCACTTGAAGCCGAACACACCTTCGTCATGCAAGGCGCGCAGGTCGGCCTTGTTGCCGGGGATTGCGCCGCCCCAGAATCCGACGTCGATGAACGCCTGGTCCTCGGCCACCTCGCGCTTGAGCTTCAGGTTTTCCACGGTGGTGGTGGGCGGGACGGAGTTCAGCGGCATGTCGATGATGGTGGTGACACCGCCCGCGGCTGCTGCCCGCGTGGCCGAGGCGAAGCCCTCCCACTCGGTGCGGCCGGGCTCGTTGACATGGACGTGGGTGTCCACCAGGCCGGGGATCAGGGTTTCATCGTCCGCAAGTTCAATGACTTCGGCGCCGGCCAGGCCGTTGCCGAGCGGCTCGAGGGCCACGATCTTGCCGTTGCGGACACCCACCTCGCGGGGTGCCAGGCCGGCAGTGGTGAGGATGCGCTGGCCCCGGATGACCAGGTCAAATCGTTCTTCAGACATGGAGGTCCTCCTTGGAGTTCGCGGCACGGGGCAGTTCATTGGCTGCCAACCGTCCGCTGATCTGCGTACCCAGCTGTTCCAGAAGCTGCGCTGCCTCTGCTATGCACCTGTCTACATTGCTTTCCAGCTCGGTCAAAGCGTAAATATCCTCGAACCCGGCGGCAGTGGCCTGGCCGGCCCCAAGTGTGGTCCGGCCGCACACCGCGATCACCCGAATACCTTGGGCGGCGGCTGCCCGGGCCACGCCCATGGGCGTCTTGCCCAGGAGGCTCTGGTCGTCCAGGCTTCCTTCGCCGGTGATCACCAGGTCTGCGCCGGCCAGTCTCTGATCCAGGTCCGTGAATTCGAGGACGACGTCGATGCCCGGGCGCCGGGTGGCGGCCAGGATGGCGATGGCGGCATAGCCAACACCGCCGGCTGCCCCGGCGCCGGGAGCCTCGGCAGCCTTGACAGCGCGGAATCCGATTTCCCTGGCCAGGACTTCGACAAACCTGGCCAGGGCGGCGTCGAGCAGGCCGACGTCCTGTTGTGTGGCGCCCTTTTGCGGGCCGAAAATCGCCGCGGCGCCCTGGGCGCCCAGCAGGGGATTGTCGACGTCGGACGCCAGCACAAAGCGTGTGTCCTTCAGTCGGGGTTCAAACCCGCTGAAGTCGATCCGGTCCAGGTGGGCCAAAGCAGCACCACCGGGCGGAAGTTCGTTGCCCTCGTTGTCGAGGAACCGGGCGCCGAGGCCTTGCAGGAGTCCGGCGCCGCCGTCGGTGTTGGCGCTGCCGCCCACACCCAGGATGATGCGGTTGCAGCCGGCGTCCAGGGCGGCGCTGATGAGCTGGCCGGTGCCCAGGCTGGTGGCGGTGCGTGCCGCCGTCGGGCCCGGCCGTCCGCCAACTAGTGCTCCGGCGGGGAGCAGGGCCAGGCCCGAGGCAGCCGCCATTTCGATGACTGCCTCATTGCCCCGGACGGCGAAGTCGGCCGTGACCGGTTCGCCTGTTGGTCCGGCCACCACCGCGCTGCGGCGGGTGAAACCGGAGCCGACGGCGGCGTCGAGGGTGCCCTCTCCGCCGTCGGCCACGGGGATCCGGAGGACTTCAAGGTTCCCGCCCGCGCCGCGCTGCAGCCCCTTTTCCAGGTGGCTGCACACGTCCGGGGCGGACAGGGATCCCTTGAATTTGTCCGGGGCAATGACGATCCGCATGGCTGTCTCTCTTGTTTCGGTGTGCAGGTTCTGCGCGTTGAGGTTCTCGCCGGGCAGGTTCTATTCGTGCAGGTTAAGCCTGCAGCGCCAGGATGGCGGTGGGGGCGTCGGCGGCGGACTCAGCGAGCTCCTCGAACTCGTTCACGGCGTTGATTTCAACACCCATGGAGATGTTGGTGATCTTTTCCAGGATCACTTCCACCACCACGGGAACCTGGAACTCGCCCATGAGTGCCTTGGCCTTGTCGAAGGCTGCGGCGAGGTCGTTGGGATCCTCCACGCGCACGGCCTTGCAGCCCAGGCCCTCAGCCACCTTCAGGTGGTCCACGCCGTAGCCGCGTGCGTTTTCGGACAAGTCCGCGCTGTTGACGTTTTCGAACGCCAGGGACACGTTCTGCTCCATGCTGAAGCCGCGCTGGGACTGGCGGATCAGGCCCAGGTAGGAGTTGTTTACCACCACGTGGATGTACGGGAGGTTGAACTGCGCGCCCACGGCCAGTTCCTCGATCATGAACTGGAAGTCGTAGTCACCGGAGAGGGCCACCACGGTCTGCTCCGGGTTTGCGCGAACGACGCCGAGGGCTGCCGGGGCGGTCCAGCCCAGGGGGCCCGCCTGGCCGGCGTTGATCCACTTGCGCGGGCCGAACACGTGCAGCATCTGGGCGCCGGCGATCTGGGACAGGCCGATGGTGGACACGTAGGTGGTGTCGCGGCCGAAGGACTTGTTCATCTCCTCGTACACGCGCTGCGGCTTGATGGGGATGTTCTCGAAGTGCGTCTTGCGGTGCAGGGAGGCCTTGCGCTCCTGGCACTCGGCAACCCAGGCGCTGTAGTCCGGCAGGGACCCTGCCGCCTTGCGCTCTTTGGCGAGCTCAACCAGCCCGGCCAGCGCCGCACCGGCGTCGGACGCGATGCCCAGGTCCGGCGAGAACACGCGGCCGATCTGCGTGGGCTCGATGTCGATGTGCACGAACTTCCGGCCTGCCGTGTAGGTCTCCAGTCCGCCGGTGTGGCGGTTGGCCCAGCGGTTGCCGATGCCGATCACGAAGTCGCTCTGCAGGTAGTTCTCGTTGCCGTAGCGGTGCGAGGTCTGCAGGCCCACCATGCCGGCCATGAGCTGGTGGTCGTCCGGGATGGTGCCCCAGCCCATCAGGGTGGGGATGACCGGGATGTTCAGGGTTTCGGCCAGTTCAACCAGCTGCGCGGAGGCACCGGCGTTGATGATGCCGCCGCCGGCCACGATCAGCGGGTGCTGGGCCGCGGTCAGCATGTCAAGGGCCTTTTCCAGCTGCTTGCGGGAGGCCTTGGGCTTCTCGATGGGCAGGGGCTCGTAGGTGTCGATGTCGAATTCGATTTCGGCCAGCTGCACGTCGATGGGCAGGTCCAGGAGCACCGGGCCGGGGCGGCCGGAGCGCATCAGCTGGAAGGCCTTCTGGAAGGCGCCGGGAACCTGGCCCGGCTCCAGGATGGTCATGGCCATCTTGGTGACGGGCTTGGCGATGGACTCGATGTCCACGGCCTGGAAGTCTTCCTTGTGCAGCTTGGCCACCGGGGCCTGGCCGGTGATGCAGAGCATGGGGATGGAATCGGCCCAGGCGGCGTACAGTCCGGTGATCATGTCGGTGCCGGCGGGGCCGGAGGTGCCGATGCAGATGCCGATATTGCCGTCCTTGGCGCGGCTGAAGCCGTCCGCCATGTGGCTGGCGCCTTCAACGTGGCGGGCCAGGGTGTGGCGGATGCCGCCGTGGGCGCGCATTGCGGAATAGAAGGGGTTGATCGCGGCGCCTGGCAGGCCGAACGCCTCGATGGCGCCTTCCTTTTCCAGGATGGCCACCGCTGCATCAACGGTACGCATCTTGCTCATGGTGTGCTCCTTGAAAGCTTGGGGTTGGGCCCGGTGGTTGAGCCCGTCGAAACCTGTTTTTGGGTGTGCTGAAGGAAGGCCCGGCGAACCGTCGCGGGGCACTTTGGGAGAGTCGGCGTCGTAATCCACGACGGCGGCCGGCGCGTCCGTGTCGAAGTGCCCCGTTTCGGGGCGGCCGGCTTTGCTGCGTGAGGGTTACTCGCGGCCGCTGAGCTTCAGGACCTGCTTGAAGAGTCCGGAGTGGTCCAGGCCGCCGTCGCCCTGGTTGACGGTGGCGGCGACGAGCTGTGCGACGACGGCGCCGAGGGGGACGGCGACGTTGGCTTCGCGGGCGGCGGAGGTGACGATGCCCAGGTCCTTGTGGTGCAGGGCGAGGCGGAAGCCGGGGTCGAAGTTGCGGTCCAGCATCTTCTGGCCCTTTTGGTCCAGGACCTTGGAGCCGGCCAGGCCGCCGCCGAGGACCTTGAGGGCGGCGTCGGTGTCCACGCCGTAGGCCTCCAGGAAGGCGATGGCCTCGCCGAGGACCTCGATGTTGACGGCGACGATCAGCTGGTTGGCTGCCTTGACGGTCTGGCCGGAGCCGGAGGGGCCAACATGGACGATGGTTTTGCCGACGGCGTTCAGGACGTCCGAGGCTGCCTCGAAGTCTGCCTTGTCGCCGCCCACCATGATGGACAGGACTGCGTCGATGGCGCCCTGTTCGCCGCCGGAGACCGGGGCGTCGAGCGGGCGGATGCCGGCTTCGCGGGCTTCGTCCGAGAGGCGCTTGGCGACATCGGGGCGGATGCTGGAAGCGTCGATCCACAACGTGCCCTGCTTGGCGTTGGCGAAGACGCCGTCCTTGCCGCTGACTACGCCCTCGACATCGGGGGAGTCTGGCACCATGGTGATGACGACGTCGGCATCCTTGACGGCGTCGGCGATGCTGCTGGCGCCCTTGCCGCCTTCGGAGACGAGCTTGTCGATCTTGTCCTGGCTCCGGTTGAAGCCGGTGACGGCGTGGCCGGCCTTGACCAGGTTGATGGCCATGGGCAGGCCCATGATTCCGAGTCCGATAACTGCAACGTTGCTCATGATGGTTCTCTTTTCGTGAAGTCTGTGAAGTGGGGAGCGAAACCGGATTTCGACAGGCTCAATCACCGGTGGTTGAACTTGCCGAAAGCCGGTTACTGGGAGATGCGCTGGCGGATGGCCCAGCTGAAGGCCGTTTCCTGCGGTTCCTTGTATTCGAGTCCGATGTAGCCCTCGTAGCCGAGTTCGCGGCTGCGGGCGATCCATTCACCGAGCGGGAGGGTGCCGGTTCCGGGTGCTCCGCGGCCGGGGTTGTCGGCAATCTGGATGTGGCCGAAGTCCTTGGCGTGGTTTTCGATGACGGCTTCGACGTCGTCGCCGTTGACGGACAGGTGGTAGAAGTCGGCGAGGAGCTTGATGTTGCCGACGCCGGCCTCCGCCTTCACGCGGGCGATGACCTTGAGTGCGTCTTCAGCGGTAAGGAGCGGGTATTTGGGTGCGCCGCTGACAGGTTCGAGGAGGACTGTGCCGCCGATGCGGGCAACACCTTCGGCCGCTGCTGCCAGGTTCCTGGCAGCTAGTTCGTCCTGCTCTTCGGGAGTAGCGTCGTCCTGCCGGTTGCCGTAAAGGGCGTTGAAAGCCTTGCAGCCGAGGCGCTCGCCGATGCCGGCCACAACATCGATGTTGTCCTTGAATTCGGACTCGCGCCCCTTCCAGGACACCAGGCCGCGGTCGCCGCCCGGCATGTTGCCGGCGTTGAAGTTCAGGCCCGTGAGCTGAACGCCGGCGTCCTTGATGGCGTTCTCAAATTCGGTCACCTGCGCATCGGTAGGAACGGAGCTTTCGAAGGGCCACCAGAATTCGACAGCGTCAAAGCCGGCTGCCTTGGCTGCGGCGGGGCGCTCGAGCAGGGGCAGCTCCGTGAGGAGGATGGAGCAGTTCACTGTGTACGTCATCGTAGGTCCTTCCAAGGAGGGCTTTGATCTATCTTCCCCTGCGTCCCCGGCTTTCTACCGTTTCCGCTTTGTGGAATTTAGATTCTGCTTTATGAAAAGTGTAGGGAAGGAGGGGTGGGGTAGTCAAGGGGACCCATGCCCGTGGGCCTGGGCTGGTTTTTTCCATTGACTTCAGGGGCGGTAGGGCTACGGTTAGAAATACGCTGCACGTTCGGCAAACGCGTGTGCGCCGGGGGACAAGGCGTGCACTGCAACAGGTCTCGCTTACACTTCACCGCTCGTCGGTATCCGAACCCGCCGCCTGGTTCGCTGCCAGGCATCCTCACCACGATCAACAGGTGTGTCCACATGACCGCAAATTTCATCCGAGCACTGGCCGTCAAGTCATTCAATGATCCAGACCGGAAGCGTTGCCCGGACAAGGCGGAATTCGACCTTGTCACTGTTGATGACTACTCAATGGCGCGGCTGATCCTCGCGCCCGGCTGGCGGTGGTCCGTGTCCGCCAAGCCTGCTGAGCTGACCGACTTCTGCGAGCACCACCACCTGGGCTACTGCCTCTCCGGGCAGCTTGAGGTTGAAACGCCCGACGGCGGGAGGTCAACCATCCACGCCAACGACACCTATGCGCTTCCCCCCGGCCATGACGAGTGGGTAGTGGGGGAAGAGCCGTTCGTCGCCGTCGAGTTCCTCGGCGCCGCGTCCCTCGGCAGGCCGCGCAGTTTTGGTATGCACGCGCTGATCTGAATCAGGCGGGCAGCGGTTAGTCTTGGGCCGAGGAGCGGGCGCCCGGCAACTGAGGTGCATCCGTCGTGGCCAGCGCCAGCGACGCCGATACTGAGTGGTCCGGTTTCTCCGGCGGCCGGGTGTAGGCCCGAAGCACCAGGAGGGATTTCGCTGCCAGTTCCACGGTTCCGCCGGCATGCAGGAGGCCGCAGTCCGTGTGCTCGCCGGCAGTGTCAATGAGCTGTTCCCAGCTGGGGGAGTACTCCGCGCTGGGCAGGGTAAACACCGCCGGTTCGTCCCCGGAATTGCAGTACAGCAGGAAGTTGTGGTCATTGATGACCCTGCCCCGGTGGTCCTTCCCAATGGCCGCCCCGTTGTAGAAAACACCTAGCGCCCGGGCCAGGGGATTGTCCCAGTCCTCCGGGACCATGGCCGAGGCGTCCTTGTCCAGCCACACGATGTCCGGCAATGGCTGGCCGATGCCGCGCCGGACAGGCCTGCCTTCGAAAAACCTGTTGCGGCGGAAGGTGGGGTGCTCGCGGCGCAGCTCGCTGACGGCTGCGAGGAACTCGGTGAGGGGCTGGTCGGCTGCCTCCCAATTGATCCATGAGAGCGGGGAGTCCTGGCAGTAGGCGTTGTTGTTTCCCTGCTGGGTGCGCCCCATTTCGTCGCCGTGCAGGACCATGGGGACGCCCTGCGAGAGAAGGAGTGTGGCGAGCAGGTTGCGTTGCTGGCGCGCCCGCAGCGCAAGGACGCCGCGGTCGGTGGTGGGACCCTCCACACCGCAGTTCCAGGAGCGGTTGTGGGATTCGCCGTCGTTGTTGTTTTCGCCGTTCGCCTCGTTGTGCTTGGCGTTGTAGGAAACCAGGTCGCGCAGGGTGAAGCCGTCGTGGGCGGTGACGAAATTGATGGATGCCACAGGCCGGCGCCCGGAACTTTCGTAAAGGTCCGCCGAGCCAGCCAGTCGCGACGCGAACTCGCCCAGCGTTGCCGGCGCGCCACGCCAGAAGTCGCGGACGGCGTCGCGGTATTTCCCGTTCCACTCCGTCCACAGCGGCGGGAAGTTCCCCACCTGGTAGCCGCCCGGGCCCACATCCCAGGGTTCAGCAATGAGCTTCACCTGTGACACCACAGGATCCTGCTGGACGAGGTCGAAGAAGCTGGACAGCCGGTCCACCTCGTAGAACTCCCGGGCCAGGGCGGAGGCGAGGTCGAACCGGAACCCGTCCACGTGCATCTCCAGCACCCAGTACCGGAGCGAGTCCATCATCAGCTGCAGGGCATGCGGGTGGCGGACGTTGATGGTGTTGCCGGTGCCCGTGTAGTCCAGGTAGTGCTGCCTGTCCTGGTCCACCAGCCGGTAGTACGCCTGGTTGTCGATGCCCTTGAAGGACAACGTGGGGCCCAGATGATTCCCCTCGGCCGTGTGGTTATAGACGACGTCGAGAATCACCTCGATGCCCGCCGCATGCAGCGAGCGGACCATCGCCTTGAATTCCTGCACCTGCTGCCCCGGTTTGGTGCTGGAACTGTAGGCCTCGTGCGGGGCGAAAAAGCCGATGGTGTTGTAACCCCAGTAGTTGCTCAGCCCCTTGTCCTTCAAAGTGCTGTCCTGGACAAACTGGTGCACCGGCATCAGCTCAATCGCCGTCACGCCAAGCTTCTGCAGGTGTTCGATGACGGCGGGGTGGGCGATGCCCGCGTACGTTCCCCGTTCCTGCGCAGGCACCTCCGGGTGGGTCATGGTTAGGCCCTTCACGTGCGCCTCATAAATCAGGCTGTCACTGTAGGGGATCCGCGGCGGCCGGTCGTGCTGCCAGTCAAAGAACGGGCTGATCACCACGGACCGCATGGTGTCCGGAGCGGAGTCCTCGCCGTTGAAGGATGCCGGATCGCCGAAGCTGTAGGAGAACATCGGCTGGCCCCAAGTGATGTCCCCGCTGGTTGCCTTTGCATAGGGATCCAACAGCAGCTTGTTTGAATTGAAGCGGAGGCCGCGGGCGGGTTCGTAGGGGCCCTCCATCCTGTATCCGTACAGTTGGCCGGGCAAAACGTGGGGCAGGTAGCAGTGCCAGACGAAGGCGTCCACGGCTTCGAGGCGGATCCGCTGCTCGCAGCCGTCCTCATCGAACAAGCACAGGTACACCGCGCTGGCCGCTTCGCTGAACACGGCAAAATTCGTGCCGCTGCCGTCGTACGTGGCACCCAGCGGATACGGGCTCCCCGCCCAGACTTCCATGTCCGCCTCCATCCCCAAGAAGAAAACACCATCGAACCACAGTGGTGCCCATTCAGGCCGGAGGGTATAACACGAGGGGAGGGCAGAAGCACGACGGCGGCGCAAGGCCGCCGTCGTACGTCACCTTTATGGGTGCCTTTTCAGCCCCTGATGATGGGGATCCTGCGGCGTTCTGAGGCATCCTGGTCCGGCAGCGGTACGCGGACCTCGAGGACGCCGTCCCGGTAGGTGGCCTTCACGTCGTTTTGGTCAGTGGGCCCGGGGAGGGTGATGGAGCGGGAGAAGGTGCCGTAGCGGAATTCCGAACGGTACCCGTCCTTGCCCTTGTGCTCCGACTTCTCTTCGTGCCGGACCGTGATCCGCAGCTGGTCGCCGGTCAGCGTGATGTCAACGTCCTTCTCGGGATCGATGCCGGGGACTTCGGCCTTGACCACCAGCGTTCCCTCTTCCCGGTACTCCTCGGTCCGCAGCCAGGTGTCCAGGTCACCTTCGAAGAAGCGCCGTAGGGGTTCGGTGATGTCTGAGCCGGTCCGCCGGAGAATGTTGTTGTTCATCCCAAGTACTCCTTTCGATGAATTGATTGCGCTTGGGTTTGGGTGGTCTTGCATGCGCTGCGTTTCGCTTATTAGCGGCGGAATTTGATGACTTGCTATAGGACCATTTTCTGCCGGAACCGGTGTCCTTGCTACGCCCTTAAGCCCCCGTCCCCGGACTTAATACTTCCGCATTACGGATTTATCTTTCCGGAAACATCTACTTCCTAGCGTTGCCCATGACCCTGCGGCATCACCTTGCCGTCTGTCCCTCAACGAACAGGCACTAGCATGAACCTCACCGCCACCGCAGCATCTTCCCCGCAGCCGGACAACGGGCCAAGCAGGAAACCGCTCTACAAATCCCTCTTTTTCCAGATCCTGGTGGCCGTACTGGCAGGCATCCTGATCGGCCACTTTTGGCCCAACATGGGCGCTGCGCTCCGGCCGCTCGGGGACGGGTTCATCCAGCTCATCAAGATGATCATCGCGCCCCTGATCTTCCTGGTGATCGTCACCGGTATCGCGGCGGTCAGTGACGTCAAGGCCGTGGGCAGGGTGGGGGTCAAAGCGCTCGCATATTTCACCGCCGCCACGCTCTTCGCCCTGGTGTTCGGGCTGGTGGTGGGGAACCTGGTCCAACCGGGTGCGGGGCTGGACATCGATCCGGCGTCCCTCTCCCAGGACGCGCTCAACGCCAAAACGGCCACCGCGCCGCCCAAGGATGCCGGCGCTTTCCTCCTGGGGATCATTCCCACCAGCGTGGTGGGCGCCTTTGCCAGCAACAGCCTCCTTCAGGTGCTGTGCTTTGCGGTGTTCTTCGGCGCGGCGATCGTGGTGGTGGGGCGCGACCGCTGCCTGCCGGTGATCACACTGATGGAAACGGTGCTGGAGCTGTTCTTCAAGATCATGTCCTGGGTGATGCGGGTGGCACCGGTGGGTGCTTTCGGGGCCATGGCCTTCATCATCGGCCAGTACGGACTGGAATCACTGGGCACTTATGCCCTGTTGATCGCTGCCTGCTACGGTGCCGCCCTGGTGTTCATAGCGCTGCTGTTCGTGGTGGCGTGGGTGTATCCCCGAGTGCCGCTCTGGCAGTTCATAAAGTACACTCGCGAGGAATTCCTCCTGGCACTGGGCACCGCCTCGACGGAGTCCGTCCTCCCGCGCATTATGACCAAGCTGACTAATGCGGGCTGTTCCCGCGCCACCACTGGCCTGGTGGTCCCCACGGGATACTCCTTCAATCTGGACGGCGCCGCCCTGTACCTGTCGATTTCGCTGCTCTTTCTGGCACAGGCTTTTGGCTACAACCTCGATCTTGGCCAGCAGCTCGCCGCCCTGGGTGTCCTGATGCTGACGTCGAAGGGCATGGCCGGCGTGCCGGGTTCCGCGTTCCTGGCGCTCTCCGCCACAGCGGGTGCACTGGGGATCTTCCCGGTGGCCGGCGTCGCCCTCCTCCTCGGTGCGGACCGGCTGATGGACTCCATGCGTGTGGTGGTGAACCTGCTGGGCAACTGCGTGGCCACGTTTGTGGTGGCCAAGTGGGAGGGCCAGTTCGACCGTGCCGCCATGCTCCGTGCCTTTGCCGGTGAGGGGTCGCCTGAGGATGACAGCACGACGGCGGTCGCGGCCGGCCAGGCGACTGGCACCCAGGTGCCATCCGGCATGGCCTCGGGGCCCGTCGTCGAACCTTCAACTGCGGCCACTGCACAATGAGTGCAGCGCCCACGGGAGTGGCGCGGTAGATTCCTCCTTTTGTCCTACCCGTGCTGGACACTGTCCCCATGACCTTTGCGAATGTGGGAACCCTCGGAACCAAGCCCGGCCAGCGCGACGCCGTGGTGTCCATCCTCCTCCGGCCCATGCCGGGGCTGGAGGAGGCGGGATGCCTGCTGTACGAAGTAGGCGTGAATGACGAAGTGCCGGACACGGTGTTTGTGTGCGAGCTGTGGGAATCGCCGGAGGCGCACCGTAATTCATTGCAGCTGGACAGTGTCCGGGCAGCCATTGCCGAGGCGATGCCACTGCTCTCCGGCGACATGGGTGGCAGCCGGTTCACTGTGGTGGGATCCCCGCTCCGCTGACCTGGGCTTCTGCCACCACGATCGGCTGGGCCTACCCCTGTGCCTGCTGCCTTCCAACGGCTAGGCTGACCGGCATCGGCTGGGCTTATCGTCTAGACGATATCGACTGCACACCATCGACTGCATGCGCCGATTGCAGACCGATCAACGGGGTAAGGGAGACACATGAAACCGCTGCCTGCACTTGAGCTTGTTGCCCGGCTGGAAGATGCCGACTGGCTGGATCCCCTGGCCAAGAAGGTCCGGAAGTTCGTCAAACGAACTATCCGGCCGCAATGGGCCCGCGACATCCTGCACGGGGTGCCGATCGGGCATCCGGTTCACCCGCTGGCAGTCCAGGTTCCGCTGGGGGCGTGGATTTCCGCTGCAGTGCTTGATGCGCTCCCGGGGAACGACAAGGCGGCAACTGTACTGATCGGTGTGGGCAGCGCCTCGGCTGTGCCCTCCGCGGTGGCGGGTTTCATGGATTGGTCCCAGCTGCACAGCCAGCAGCAGCGGGTGGGGCTGGTCCACGCAACAGCCAACATCACAGCCGTCAGCCTGTACACCGCCTCACTGGTGGCGCGGACGCAGGGGCGGAACGGCGCGGGCAAAGTGCTTGCCTATCTAGGCCTGGGGGCGGTCAGCTTCGGCGGCTTCCTGGGTGGCCACCTCAGCTATCGGCAGGCCGCCGGCGTGAACCACACCGAGGACGTACCGCACCGTTTCCCCAGCGGATGGCAGCCACTGGCACCCCTGGAGGACCTGCCGGACGGCAAGCTCCACCAGCGCGTAGTGGCCGGGCTTCCGCTGCTGGTGTTCCGGGAGGGAGAAACAGTCAACGTGTTGTCCGACGTCTGCAGCCATCTCTCGGGACCGCTGCACGAGGGCAAGCTTAAGGGCGGCAGCGTGACAGGTGGATCAGCACGTGGTGGCGGCGAACCCTGCGTCGTATGCCCATGGCACGGCAGCACCTTCTCGCTCCGGTCCGGTGAGGTGCAGGCCGGTCCGGCCACGTCCAGGCAGCCGCGGTTCGAAACCCGCGTCACGGGTGGGCTAGTGGAAGTGAACCTTCCCGGCGCCGACTGAGCGTTTCTGCGGGCTGGCGATTTCAGAATCGGCTCCGGACTTCGAGCGACTTTTGATTGCCGACGGTTTCAGGACTTCACCACGTCCCACTCCCGCTCCTGCGCTTTGAGTGGGTCTTGGGGCAGTTTCGGGGGGTGGGCGTAGAAGTCGTCCCAGATGGGATCGTCCGGCGAGAAGTCATGGGGATCCTCAAGATTGTCATCGACTGGCTCTTCACGCGGCGGTCCGGCATCCGGGATCTCCAGGAAGTCCGAGAATCCCTGCGGTTCCGCTGCACCGGGTATTTCCGTTGCACCCGGCAGCTGCCGGGCTGTGTCGGTTGCGCGGGTTAGGAGTCCGGGTGGCCATTGGGGTGGTTCGTGGTCGGGTTGTTCGGCTTTGTAGTGGCGGCCGGTGGGTGAGGTCCAGCCGGGTGGTTCGGTTCCAGTGGCTGGGGTGGGTTCCCAGCCACTGTTGTGTTTGAGGCGGTGGTGTTTGGGGCAGAGTTGGGCCAGGTTGCTGATCCCGGTATGTCCGCCGTGTTGCCAGGCTTGGAGGTGGTCGGTGTCGTTGTCGAGGGATGGGTTGTTGCAGCCGGGGAAGGTGCATTTGCCGTCCCGGATTTGCAGTGCTTTTTTCATGGCTTTGGTGAGCCGGTAGCTGGTGCGGCCGATTTCAAGTGGTGCGCCGTCCCGTGGGTCGACGAGGACCCGGTAGAAGGAGGTGGCACCGTTGGCGAGGAGTTTTCTGGCCAGCGATGCGGGGATGGGACCGTAGCCGTCCAGGTTTGCCGGTTCGTCTGTGATGTTGAAGAGGGCGAGTACCGGGACGGTGACCAGGACGTCCGCCTTGGGGACCGGGACGTTGCCGAGTTCCGCGTACCCGTTGCCGCCGTTGGACTCCTGCTCTGGGGCGCCGGGGGCCTCATGGTCGGCGGTGCTCTCGTACTCGGTGGTGCCGGTGGTGGTACCTGTGGTGCTGGTACCGGTGCCGGTGTCGTTGATGTCGGCGGGCGTGAGCGAGGCCAGCCCGATCGTGTCCTGGTCGCCGGCTTCGATGGTTACCGGGTTGCCCTCACCCGGGTTGCCTTGTCCTTCGTTTCCTTCGCCTGTGGTGCCCTGACCCGTGATGCCTTGACCGGGCTGGCGTTCCCTCAAGTTTCCTTCGCCTGTGTTGCCTTGACGCGGGTTGCCTTGACCTGTGCTGGTTCCGTTGGTGTTGGGTGTGTTGGTGTGGGTGAGGGCGGGTCCGGCGCGGAGGAGGAGGTTGGCGGCGATGTCGGGGCGGAGTTGGGTGATGGTGCGGGGTTCGTTGGGGCCTTGGAGTCCGCGGGCGAGGGCGGTGGTGCGGTTCCAGATGGCTGAGGCCTGGTCCGCGGGGACGTAGAGGGAAACGCGGGCCATGCCGTCGCGGTCCGGGGTGTATTCCATCCTCCGGTCCGCGGCGGACTTGGCGTGGCGCTTCTCCAGGGATTCGGGGTGGTGGCGTTCGCACCAGTTCCGGACCCTGGTCCGGAAGCGTGACGGGACGAGTTCGCCGGCGGCGGCTCCCCGGGCCGGGCGAGGGTTCAGGACATGCTCGACGAGGGCGGCGGCGCCGGTGGGGTCGAGGCTGTCGGTTTCGTCGGCGATGATTTTGGCGTGCGTCCAGGAGATGGCCCCAGTGGAGAGGGCGTCCATGGCCGGCGGCAGGGAGGCGAGTTGGCGGGATTGGGTGATGAGCGCCCCGGCAGCGGGGGAGCTGATGGTCAGGACCCCGGCGATTTCCTCGACCGCGGACATCTCCGCGTAGGTCCGCTCGTGCACGGGCGCTTCCGGCGGCGTCATCGCATGCTGAATCTCAATCGCTTCGGCGGCATCCCGGGCCTTCACGCCGGCGATCTGGGCTTCCAGCTGCTTCGTCACCGCCATCCGCTCGAGCCGGATCTCATACCGGCGCTGCAGCACATCCACACCAGCTCCGCCACTGGTAGCGGCCCCGGCACCGCCGCCGGCATCGGCTTCCAGCCGCTGATCTTCGAGGAACAGGGCATCAAGCCGAGCGGCGGAGGCGTGAATGCCCTCCATCGCTGCCGCCGTGCCCGCGCCGTTTCCCATACCAACACGATCCATCGAGGCACGGACAATTCTGGCGGGTTTGGGTCCGGGTGCGGCAGGCGGCCGGACAGGATCAGCCGGAGCTCCAGGAGACAGCGCAGCCGCAGTTGCCGCCTCGCCTGCCATGCCCCCGCCGATTCCCATACGAACAGCATCTATGGAGCCAATGACATTTTCAGCGGATACAGGCAGGCCGGACGTTAAAGCGGATTCACCCACTCGCCTCGGCGCAGCACACCCGCGAGATTCAGTTCAGCATCAACAACCAGGACGTCGGCCGGCATTCCCGCGCGCAGGTCGCCCACCTGCCCAGACAGTCCCAAAACCCCTGCAGGGACCGAGGCGGCCGACCTTACGGCATCCTGCAGCGAAACTCCGGCGGCCACCGCGGACCGGACAACGTCCAGCAGCGTTGCCGTTCCTCCGGCGATCGCGCCCGTGCTGTCCATGCGGGCCACACCCCCTTCAACAGTCACGGCAAGCGTGCCGAGCCTGTACTGGCCATCGGCCAGTCCCGTCGCAGCCATGGAATCCGTGACCAGGGCAATGTTCTCCGCGCCCACCAGCTCGAACACTGTCTTGACCGTCTCCGGGGCGAGGTGGACGCCGTCGGCGATCAGTTCCACCACCGCCTTCCCGGCGCGCGCTGCGCTCAGGCAGGCCGAAACGGGTCCCGGGGCCCGATGGTGCATGCTGGGCATGGCATTAAAGAGGTGCGTGACAGTCGGGCGCCGTCGGCCGGAACCGAGTCCGCCAACCGAAGGATCTGATGCTAACCCCGCGGCCGCACGCTCCAAGAAGGAAGCAGCGCCGGCATGATCCGCTGCGGTGTGCCCCAAGGAAGGGATGACACCCCGCGCGGTGAGCAGATCCGCCAGTCCGGATGCTCCTGGCAGTTCGCCGGCGAGGGTCAGGGAAGCCAAAGTGGGTCCTGCCGCTTCGAGGAGTTCGCCTGCAAGATCGAGGTCCGGTTCCAATAACAAGGCGGGGTCGTGTGCACCGCACTGGTCACCGGAGAGGAAGGGGCCCTCCAGGTGCGATCCGGCAATCAGGCCCTCCTCAGCCAGTGACCGCAGCACCTTCAAATTCCGGACCAGGTCTGCCGGCGCTCCGGTCACCAGGCTGGCCAGCAGCGTGGTGGTGCCGCGGCTGTGCAGGTATGTGGCGGCAGCCCTAGCGCCCTCCTCCGAGCCCTCCGCGAAGTCCGAGCCGTGGGCGCCGTGGCAGTGGAGGTCCACCAAACCCGGCAACAAAACCCTGCCCGGAACTGCGGCAGCACCTGGATCGCCAGGAAATTCCGACGCCGGTCCGGCATAGGTAATCAGGCCTTCCGCCACGGCGACCAGACCGTCGTCGATGTCCATGCTCGTGGCCACGATGCGGCCCCGGAGTATCAATTCCTTGCCCATCATGCTGCCTTCCGCAGAGCCGCCGCCATGCCGGCAGCGAGCAAGGGGTCCGCCCCGCGCGCCCGAGTTCCCGTGGCAGGATCCAGGCCCCGTGCCGACGTGTGGACTGCATGGATGCCGCTGTGCACCAGTTGGGGCATCAGTTCCAGCCGCACTCCGCCACCGGCCATGATCTGTACCGACGGCGCATGGTTCCGTCCCAGCTCCACCAACCGCTCCAGCATGGGCAGCCCGGCGGTGCAGTCGGGGCTTCCACCGCTGGTCAGCACGCGATTAACGCCGGCTCGTTCCAGCCTGGCCAATGCCTCAGCAGGATCCATGCCCTCGGCGAGGGCGGCGTCAAACGCCCGGTGGAAGGTTACCTCCGCGGCAGGATGACGACGGCGGGCCACCTCAGAAAGGTGCCGAAGCGCCGGAACGTCCGGGCCGCCGTCGGCCGCCAGGACTCCGACGACGACGCCCGCGGCGCCGGCGTCCAATGCCGCCTCGACGTCGCGCTCCAGCACCTCAAGCTCCTCATCCGTATAGGTGAAGTTGCCGGGGCGCGGGCGGACCAGGACATGGACAGGCAGTCCAACCCGGCACGCCCGCTCTATGGTGCCGATGCTCGGCGTGATGCCGTCTGTCTCGGCAAGGGCCGCGCAGAGCTCCACCCTGGCTGCCCCTATCGAGGCCGCGAGGCGGACCCCCTCGGCATCCTCCACGGCCAGTTCAAGCTGGGGTGCCCCTGTTAGCGTCGACACGTTCACAGCCCCTGCCATGCAGGCTTCCGCCCAAACGTGTCCTGGTAGTACTCGCGGTGCGCCAGCTTTGACGCCGCAGCCTCATCCACCAGGACCGTGACGTGCGGATGCAGCTGCAGCGCCGAGGCGGGGCAGATGGCGGCAACAGGACCCTCAACCGCCGCCGCGATGGCCTCCGCCTTGGCCTCGCCCATGGCCAGCAGCAGGAGGTGCCGCGCCTCGCGAATGGTGCCCAGGCCCTGGGTCAGCACATGGTCAGGAACATCCGCAGGATCTGCAAAGAAGCGGGCGTTGTCCCGCCGGGTCTGCTGGGTCAGGGTCTTGATCCTGGTCCTGGAAGCCAGCGAGGACATCGGCTCGTTGAAGCCCACGTGGCCGTCGGTCCCGATTCCCAGGATCTGGATGTCTACCCCGCCCGCAGCCGCAATGGCGGCCTCGTACCGGGCAACCTCAGCTTCGAGGTCCTCCGCCACGCCGTCCAGCCCGTGCACTGCCCCCGCGGCGAAGTCCACGCTGTCCACGAACTCTTCACGGATTACGGAGTGGTAGGACTGCGGATGCGTGCTGGGCAGGCCCACGTACTCATCGAGGAGGAAGGCTTCCGCTCCGGCGAAGCTCAAACCGCCATTCCGATGCCGCCTGATCAGTTCCTGATAGGTGCCCAGGGGAGTTGAACCGGTGGCCAGGCCAAGTACCGACGGGCCGCTGCGGACCTGCTGCTCGATGGCGTCCGCGGCCGTGCGGGCCACGTCTGCAGGGGCGGGGAGAATGACGATTTCCATAAGGGGTGCTTTCGGTTTCGGGTCGCTAAAGGGCAGTGATGATCGGTTCTTACTTCGCGGCTTCGGTCTCCACGGTGACCTCGTCATCCTCGCGGCCGGGGGTGCGCAGGTTCCAGCGCTTGATCACGAAGGAGAAGAGGAAGTAGTAGATCGCCGCGTAGCCCAAGCCGATGGGGATCAGCAGCCAGCCGTTCTGCGATTTGCCGAAGTTGAGGACAAAGTCGATCAGGCCTGCAGAGAACGTGAACCCGTGATGGATACCCAGCGCGTTCACCAGGGCCATGGAGGTTCCGGTCAGCACGGCGTGGACGATGTAGAGCGGGAAGGCTACGAACATAAAGGCGTACTCGAGCGGTTCGGTGATGCCGGTGAAGAATGCGGTCAGTGCGGTGGAAAGCATGATGCCGCCCACGATCTTCTTCTGCGAGGGCTTGGCGTGGCGCCAGATGGCAAGTGCTGCTGCCGGCAGGCCGAACATCATGATGGGGAAGAAGCCGGTCATAAAAATGCCCGCGCTGGGGTCGCCGGCGAAGAAGCGGTTGAGGTCACCGCGGACCAGGTGGCCCGACGCGTCCGTGTAGTCGCCGATGAGGAACCAGACGCCGGAGTTCAGGATGTGGTGCAGCCCGGCGGGAATCAGCATGCGGTTGGCGAAGCCGTAGATGCCGCCGCCTACAACCGCGTTGCTGGCCACGGCCTGGCCCACTGCGGAAAGGCCTGCGTTGAAAAGCGGGTAGGCGAGGGCAAGGACGACGCCGGCCACCAGGCTGGAGACGGAGGTCAGGATCGGCACCAGGCGGCGTCCGCTGAAGAATCCAAGGAAGTCGGGCAGTTTGGTGCGGTAGAACCGCTGCCACAGCGATGCGGAGAGCAGGCCCACCACAATGCCGGCGAGGACGCCGTAGTTGATCATGGCGGGCTTGCCGGCCGGGTCAACCTGTCCGGCCAGGACCAGCGGGGACATGGCCTTGAAGACGCCATCGATCACCATGTAGCCCACTACGGCGGCCAAAGCAGTGGAACCATCGGCCTTCTTGGCCCAGCCAATGGCAATGCCCACGGCAAAGATCAGCGGCAGCCAGGTGAAGACGGCGCTGCCGGCGGCGGAGATGACGGCGGCGCCGCCTTCAAAGCCGGGAATGGCGCCGAGCAGGTCGGCCTGGCCGATGCGCAGGAGGATGCCTGCGGCGGGGAGAACAGCGATGGGCAGCATCAGGGTGCGGCCCAGACGCTGCAGGGTGGCAAACGCCTTGTTTGGCTTCTTCTCGGGAGCCAAGGCGGCGGTCTCGGATGTTGACATGGTTGCACCTCTGCGGGTTCGGGTGGGGCTTGTAAAGGAGGGGTTCCAGCCGGTACTGTCTGGTTATGACCAGTTCAGTGTGATCCATCCCACGAGCGCCTGTCAAGGCAATGGGAAATCCTGTCCGGCCCTTCAAACGGCCGGCAGTGGAAGCCATAATAGGTCGCACTTGGGCCGCCGGCCCCGGTGAGGAAGCAGTGCTCCGTGCGGGCACCGTCAGAAAGGGCAGCCATGTCCAAAGCAGAAAAGATCATCGAAGGGCTGGGCGGAGCCGGCAACATCGTGGAGATCGAAGCGTGCATTACCCGCCTTCGCACCGAGGTTAAGGATGGTTCCCTCGTGAATGAGGCCTCCCTGAAAGCCGCCGGAGCCCACGGCGTGCTGGCCTCCGGCACGGCCGTCCAGGTCATCGTCGGCCCCGAGGCCGACACCCTCGCCGAAGACATCGAGGACCTGCTCTAGTGGCGCAGTCGCTCGTGGTCCTCGCGCCCCTCGCCGGTAACGTGGTTCCCCTCGCCGAGGTCCCGGATCCTGTGTTCGCGGGCCAGATGGTGGGCTCCGGCGCCGCCGTCGAGCCGCCGGCAGGAGAGATGTTCGACGTCGTGTCCCCCGTTGCCGGGAAGGTCATCAAGCTCCTGCCACACGCCTTTGTTGTGGTGGAGTCCTTAGGGCGCGGCGTCCTCACCCACGTTGGGATCGACACCGTCAAGCTCAAGGGTGAAGGCTTCAAGCTGCTGATTGCCCAAGGCGACACTGTCGACGCCGGCGCACCCGTCATGCGCGTGGATCCCGCCGCCGCGCTCGCGGCCGGCTACTCGATGGTGAGTCCCGTCGTCGTCCTCGATACCAAGCCGGACACGGCAACCTTGGTTGCCGCCGGCACTGTGGCAGCCGGCGAGGAGCTGTTCTCGCTGGATTAGCGAGCGGACCGTTAGAGCCGGACTTCCATGTTCAGGGAGTAGCGGTCGGAGCGGTACCAGGAACGTGAATGTTCAATGGCCAGGTGGCCTGAATAGGAAACGCGGTCAAACGCCAGGACCGGTGCTCCCGTTCCAGTCCCGAGGAGCGCCCCGACGTCTGCCGGGGCGCCCTCGGACTTGACGCTCTGCCGCGCCCTGTCGATCTGGTGCCCGAACTGCGCCGCCAGGGCCTTGTAGACGGATCCGGTCAGGTCGATATCCAGCAGCCCGGGTGCGTGCTCCGGGTTGTACCAGGCGTCGTCCACGCTGACCGGGCGGCCGTCCGCCAGCCGGAGGCGCTTGAGGTGGATAGCCTCCGAGCCCGGGGCAAGGCTCAGTGCCTCGGCCGTATCATCAGGGGCCGCGGCGGCCTCCGCCACCAGCACCACCGTGCTGGGAACGTGGCCCATGGACTCCATCTCTTGCGTGAAGGAGGCCAGGTGCAGGGTGGACTGGACAGGGGAATCCGCCACGAATGTGCCCTTGGCCGGAACCCGGACCAGGTGCCCCTCGTTGACCAGGCGGCCGATCGCGGCACGCACCGTGATGCGGCTGACGCCGTAGGAGTCCATGAGGGTTCGCTCGCTGGGGAGCCGGGCGCCAGGTTCCAGTTCCTCCTTGGCCAGCTTGAGGATGATCAGGCGCAGCTGCTCATGCTTGGGGACCTGCGTGTTGTTGATGGGCGCGCTCGCCGTTGGAGCGCTGCTCCTTGCTGGTGCTGTGGCTGGCACGAAAGGCCCCTTCGATCCGTGGAGCGGTCCGGTAAGGACCACTCCTTCGGATTATTCCACACGGGGACCTTCGGGTAGAGGGGTGGTCAGGCCACTAGCTCCGCTTCCTGGGGTACGGATCGCTTGGCTGACCGGCTGCGCAGGGCAAGCATCAGTGCGGCTCCCGCCAGGGCCGGTGCAGCAAATGCCATGGCAGCCACCGGGACTCCGCCGCCGAAGCTGACGAGCATGGCGCCGTACGTGGGGCCGGCAATCGCTCCGATGCGTCCCACTGCCAGTGCCCAGCCGAGGCCGGTGGCGCGGGTGGCCGCGGGGTAGAACTGCGCGATGTAGTCGTTGATCATGTTCTGCGTCCCCAGGCCACCGAAGCCGGCGACGGCGGCGAGTACCGTCATCAGTGCGGCCGGCGGATTGGCGGACATCAGCAGCAGGGCGGCCGCGGCGCTGATGAAGCCAACAATCACCAGGGGCCGGGGCCCGAATTTCTGGCTGGCCACCGACGCTAGGACCGTGCCCACCACGGCGCCCAGCGAGTAGGCGAGCAGGAATGAAACGGATGAGCCGACCCCGAACCCGGCCGTCCGCATGATCTGCGGCAGCCAGGTGCTGACGCCGAAGATGGTCAGCAGGCTCAGCACCGTGATGGCCCACAGCAGTATGGTGGTGCGGCCGGTGCCGTTGGCGAACAGGGCGCGGGTGGGCGATACGCGGACGGCGGAGGCGGGGACTTCTGTTGTCTTCGGTAGTCCGTAGGCGGCTTCAACGCGGTCCGCTTCGGCATTGCGGAGCTGGGTCCGCAGGAACGACGGCGACTCCGGCATCAGGAACCAGGCGAACGGTACCAGCAAAAGGCCGCCGGCTCCAACAGCGTAAACCGGGCGGAACCCGCTCGATTCCAACAGGGCCAGCGAAGTCAACGAAGCAACCACCGTCCCCGTGGCAGGTCCGGTCAGGACTGCCCCCAGGACCAGCGACTTCCTCCCCGGCGGCGCGAACTCGTTGGTGAGGGCCACCGCCGTCGGAAGCAGGCCTCCCACGCCGAAGCAGGCGATGAAGCGGAACACCGCAAACAATTCCCACGTCGGTGCCACCGAGCAGGCCAGCATGGCCAGTGAAAACAAGGCCAGGGCGCTGACAAAGATCCGGCGGCGGCCCAGCCGGTCAGTCAACGTGCCCACAATCAGTGAGCCGAGCAGCATTCCTACCAGCGCCAGGGAACCCACGGCGCCCGCTCCCGCAGGCGTGACGTTGAAGGGCGGCTGGCCGATCAGGCCGGGCAGGGTGGCGCCGTAGACATAAAGGTCATAACCGTCGGCGAGCAGGCCAAGCCAGCACACCACAAAAATTCCGGCAAGGGATTTTCGAGGGGCATTGGAGTTCATCGTTGATTCCAATCGGGTCAAGGGGCGGCAGGTAAACCCGCCGGCGGGACGTCCATCAGCTTGGCCCCCGGTCCCACTCGGGTGACTGTACTTTTCACTGAGTGAAAATGCACTTTGTGGCGCGGGCCACACAGCTCACGCTTGAATGACACCAAAGTCTGGAGGAAAAGTGGCGGGAGCAGGCGGGGCAAGGGGGCTCCGGGAAGGCCCCGGCCAGCCGGTGCTGGTGCGGGCGCTCAGCCTGCTGGAGCAGTTCACCGAACGACGCCGGGCACTGAGCCTGTCCGAGCTGGCCAGATCCGCAAGCCTTGCCCCGGCCACCGCGCTCCGGCTGGTACGGCACCTGACCGAATGGGGCGCCTTGGAACGGCTGGAGGACGGCCGCTATGTGGTGGGGGTGCGCTTGTGGGAAATAGCCTCGCTTTCGCCGCGGGGCCACGGCGTCCGGCAGATTGCGCTTCCCTACCTTGAAGACCTGTATGAGGTGACGCGCCACCATGTGCTGCTCTCCGTCCGTGACGGCAGCGACGCGGTCCTCATTGACCGGCTCTCGTCCCGGAATGCCACCGAAGTGGCCTACCGGGTGGGAGGCCGGATGCCCTTGCGGACCACCGCCGTCGGGCAGGTCCTGCTGGCCTACTCGGCTCCGGACGTGCTGGAGGAGCTGCTGGCGCAGACTGCCGGGCCGGAGGCGGGGCCAGGGGAGCCGCCAGCAGGTGACCTTCGCGCGGTGCTTGCCGGGGTCAAGCAGTCCGGCGCCGCGGTGGTCCGCCGGACGCACCCCTCCCGAACCGTTTCGGTTGCCGCACCGATTTACGCTGCCGACGGCGCGGTGCTGGCCGCCCTGTCCATCGTTGTTCCGGATACGGCGGCGCCCGCCCTTGAGCTGGTTCCCCTGGTGCGGGCCGCAGCCCGCGCCATCTCCCGCAGCCTCGGCCATCAGGCGACCGTGAGCGGGGCGTGGCGGCATCCCGCCCGGGAACCCGGAGCCAAGCCGGCTTGACGCCGCCCTCTGCGGGCAAAAATAAAAAGCCAGGCTTAGTTATTTCCCCTGGATCGGCAATACCCTTAGGCTAGAAACGCTAAGCATGCTTTCTATTTTCTAAGGGGTTGAACCAGATGCGAAAAGTTCCGGCACTTGGAGTGATGGCGGCGGCAATGATTGCCCTTGCGGGCTGCACAGGCGGCGGCGGGGGCGCGGCAAGCCCTTCGGCCCAGACCACCAGCGCTTCTGCCAGCCCGACGGCTGAAGCCAAGGCCTATACCGAGGATGAGCTGCGGGACCTGATCTCAGGCATGAAGGATGAGGACGGCAACGAGCTGAAGCTGTACTCCAAGGAGCAGGTGGACCAGGGCGGCAATATCGCCAACCTGCTCCTGAGCACGGCAACCGTTGACCCCTCGGACTGCAAGGACATCGCCACCGCCGGCCTCCTGGACAAGGTGGAAAACGGGGACGTGGCCGTTGCGCTTTCCGAGGGCGACCAGCCGCGCACCCTGTCTGCCCAGTCGGGCAGCGAGGGGCCGGACGCCGTCGAGGTCCTCAACAAGATCAGCGGCAAGATGGACCAATGCGCGAAGTTCTCGGTATCGGCGCTGGGCCAGAAGTATGAGGTCACCAGCGAAGAACTCCAGGCGGACACGGATGCCGAAAAGACCTTCGCCACCCTCAGTGCCCGCAGCGGAGAGAACCAGCAGAAGCTGATGCAGGTGTCCGCAGCCGAAGGCAAACTCCTGGTGGTGGCTACCAAGAGCGGCGCCAACCTCGGGGATCCGGACCAGAAGGAGCTCGAGGGCCTGATCAATGACGTGCTGGAGAAGGCAGACGGCGGCAGCGGAACTTCCAGCCCCACCTCCGGCTCCACGAGTCCATCCTCGTCGGGCCGGTCAGCCTCGCCGACGCCAACGGCGACGTCAACGGCAACCGAGACTGAGGACAGCAGCACGTCTACGGCGTCCCCGACACCGTAGGGCAGGACTTTCAAACGACAGAGGGCGGGCAGGACCTGGTGGTCCTGCCCGCCTTTCTGTTTTGCAGTGGCTATTCGGCGGGGATGCCGGCCTTGGCCCGCTCAGCCTTGCTCATCTGGAACTGGGGGATGTCCTCGGGGTGCGGCCCGCCGCGGAACTTCGGTGACGGGTCCTGCCCCTCGCTGAGCCGCTGGAGTTCCTGGCCCTCAAAGACCTCCTCCTTGCCCAACATGATGGCGGAATCGTGGTTGGTGATCTCGCCCTTGAAGGCGCGCAACATAACGCTCCGGTCGAACTGGCCCTCCCATTTGGAGACCACGAACGTGGCCACGCAGTTGCCCAGCAGGTTCACTACCACGCGCATGGAATCCATGAGCCGGTCGGCTCCGAGGAGGAGTGCGACGCCGGCTACCGGGAAGATGCCCAGGGCTGCGGCGGTGGCCGAGAGTGCCAGGAAGGATGACCCCGGGACGCCGGCCATGCCCTTGGAGGTCAGTAGCAGCACGCCGAGCGCTGCAAGCTGCTGGCCAAGGTCCAGGTTGTGCCCGAAGGCCTGGGCGAGGAACAGCAGCGAGATGGACAGGTAGATTGCTGCGCCGTCCAGGTTGAAGGAGTAACCGGTGGGGACCACCAGGCCGGTGGTGGCGCGGGAGCAGCCGGCGTTGGTCAGCTTGGTCATGATGCGCGGCATCACAGCTTCAGTGGAGGCGGTGCCCAGGGCCAGCAGGAATTCTTCCCGTGTGTACTTGAGGAACTGCCAGAGCGGGACGCGGGCGGTAACCCAGGCCACCACGAACAGCAGGCCGATGAACACGATCGCCGCGGCGTAGCAGGCGGTGATGAGCAGGGCGTAAGTGCTGAGCGTGTCCAGGCCGTACTGTCCGATGATGAAGGCCATGGCTCCGAAGGCTCCGATGGGAGCCACTTTCATGATCCAGGACATGATCTTGAAGATCAGTTCCAGGACGGTCTCCATCAGGCTGATCACGGGCATGCACCGTTCCCGTCCAATGACCACGATCGCTGCGCCGAAGAACACCGAGAAGAAGAGGACCTGCAGCAGGCTGTTGCTGGCGAAGGCTCCGATCACGCTGGCCGGAATGACGTCCAGGATGAAGGACGCGGCGTCCTTGGGGGCGGCAGATCCGGTCTTGGCATCCAGGTCCGCCTGGGACAGTGTGGCGGGATCGATGTTGAGCCCGGCGCCGGGCTGGACGATGTTGGCCACTATCAGGCCGAAGACCAGGGCGAACAGGGTGGCTGCCGTGAAATAGAGAAGGGCTTTGACCCCTACCCTTCCAACCGCCTTGACGTCGCCCACGGCTGAAATTCCGGTGACGATCACCAGGAAGATCAGCGGCGCGATGATCATCTTGATCAGTTTGATGAAGCCATCTCCGAGCGGCCTCAATTGTGATCCGAGGTCCGGCCAGAAATGCCCTATAAGGACACCTGCCACGACGGCGATCAGAATCTGGAAGAAGAGCGACTTGTACAGCGGCTTCCTCTTCGCGGGCACCGAACTCGCCTTCAGCGCCTCAGGGTTGGGGATCTTCATTGACCTTTACCTATCCAAATAGGGGTTGCGCCCGCTGATCCGGGCCTTGGGCTAAACGTAACCCCGGTCACACCATTTCCGCAAGGGGGAATTGTAATTCCATAATGCGAAACCCGCGTCCTGGCGGATTGTGGCTAAAAATCCGATTGTGACTGGCGGCACCGTAGGCTGGAGTCCATCCCGGGCAGGTGTCCGGGCCAAGTTAAAAGCGTCATCCAGGTGAAAGGCAGGACCCATGACCACGTCCAATGAGGAGCCCCAAAACACCGCCGATCTTCGCGGCCCGGGCGACCCCGAAGAAGCCAAGCAGGCGGCGAAGGCGCCCCAGAGCGGCATGCATCCGGAGCTTCCCGGCGCCGGGAACATCCGCGAGGAGCAACAGGCCCACGCGGCCGGAACGGTGCCGGCGTCGTACACCGGAAGCGGCGAGCCGCCGGCAGGGCACAAACCCGAGGAAGCCCTGGAAGAGCCGGGAACCTGGGACGACGAACTCTGACGTGATCACGCGAGCAGATGTTGAGGACGCGGCCCGCCGGACAGCCGGCCTCACCCGATTAACGCCCGTGCTGCAGGCGGATACGGAGGCGTTCGGGGAGGTCTGGTTCAAGTGTGAATTCATGCAGCACACCGGCACCTTCAAAGCCCGCGGCGCGCTGAACCGCATCCTGGCCAGCAAGGAGCGCGGCGAGCTGGATCCGGCCATTGGTGTGGTGGTTGCCTCCGGCGGCAATGCCGGGCTGGCCAATGCCTATGCGGCCGTGCAGCTGGGAGTGCCGGCCACGGTATTCGTTCCGGCCGCTGCCCCGGCCGTGAAGGTTCGCAAACTCGAGGCGATCGGCGCCACCGTGATCCAGGGTGGCGCCGAATATGCCGAAGCATACCAAGCCGCCGTGGAACATGCCCGGCGCACCGGAGCTGTGTACTGCCACGCCTATGACCAGCCCGAGATCGCCGCCGGCGCCGGGACGGTGGGGGCGGAACTGCTGGAGCAGATCGCCGGGGTGGACACCGTGCTGGTGGCAGTGGGCGGAGGCGGACTGATGGCGGGAGTCGCGGCTGCCGTGGAAGGCCATGCCCGGGTAGTGGGTGTGGAGCCCCGGAATGCGCCGACCCTCCAGGCGGCCCTGGCCGCGAAGGAACCCGTTGACGTCGCAGTGTCGGGCGTCGCCGCAGATTCGCTGGGAGCCCGCCGCATCGGCGACATCGGCTTCTCCGTCGCGGTCCGCACCGGCGTCGAAAGCGTCCTGGTGTCCGATGACGAGATCGTCACCGCACGCTCGCTGCTGTGGAACGACTACCGGCTGGTGGTGGAACACGGCGCCGCCGCGGCCTACGCGGCCCTGACCTCAGGCGCCTACGTGCCGGTACCGGGGGAGCGGGTGGCAGTCATTCTGTGCGGTGCAAACACAGACCCGGCCACCCTCTAGGCGGCCGGGTCCGTTCAGCAAAAGGCAAAGCAGAAAAGGCTAGCTGCAGAACTTCTGGTAGGTGCTGCCGGCTTCCTCGTAGCCGGCCTGCAGCTCCGCAATCCTGGCTTCGTCCGGGGTTTCCTTGGCCTGCTCGTCCGTGTACGCAAGGATGGACTCGAGTGCGGGCTTGAGATCGTCGGAGGCAACCTCGTGGATAGGACGGATCTGGTTGGCCAGGCGGTTCATGCCCGTTTTGCCGGCGTTGTTGGCCGGGTTGGACACTACGCTCTGGATCCGCTCGCACGTTTGCGCGGTGGTGAGCTGGTTCGAGGCGGTGCAGGCCGTGGCGGAGAAAACGAGTCCGGCGGCGATCAAGGCTGTGGCGAGTTTCTTCATGGGTCCCTCAGTAGTTGATTGAGGTTTCGATTGTAAGCAGAACCCGGAGGTGAATGCCGGTCCGGGTGCCTTGCCCCCTTCCTTATGAAGGGGGCACCAGCTTCTGGCGGGGCTTCACGCCGGTGCTTAAACTGGCAGCACCATCGTGCGGAGCTGCCGCTGATTGGCCCCGCGCATTAATCCACATCGAGGAAGCATCATGCGCCGAACAGTACAACGCCGTACAGCCGTGGGATTCACCGCCCTTCTGGCACTGTTCTTACCCTTTGCCCTGCCGGCAGCGGCCTCCGCATCCAGCAGCGACGACGTCATAGTGCTCGACGGCGCCACCTCCGCCGAGGGTATCGCGGCCGGGGAGGGGACTACTTTCTATGCCGGGGACCTGAACACTGGCGATATCTACCGCGGCGACATCCATGACAGCAAGGCCAAGCGTTTCATTAACGTGCCGGACGGTCGGATGGCCGTCGGGATGAAAGCGGATGTCAGCAACGACCTGCTCTTTGTGGCCGGCGGCGCCACCGGCAAGGCGTATGTCTACAACACCGAAACCCGCAAGACCGTAAAGCAATACGATCTAGGCTCCGGCTTCATCAACGACGTCACCCTTACAGAAGACGGCGCCTGGTTCACCAACTCTGCTTCACCGGAACTCTATTTCGTTCCTGTGGGCGACTGCGGCGAGCTGGGAGACTCCGACGACGTGAAGACCCTGAAGGTGAGCGGCAGAGCAGCCAAACCCCTGAAGGAAGGCGAATTCGGATTCAACGGCATCGCCAGCGCCGAGGACGGGGATACGCTCATAGTCGCGCACACTGCGCAGCAGGCGCTTTACACTGTGGATCCCGAGACGGGAAAGAGCCACAAGATCGACGGACCGGACCTGGAGTTCATCGACGGCATCCTGGTTAAGGGCCACACCCTGTGGGCGGTCCAGAACATGGCCAATCAGATCAGCCGCCTCGAGCTTTCCCGGGACCTGGAGTCCTTCAAGGTTGAAGACGTGATCAAGAGCAAGCACTTCGACATCCCCACAACGGTGGCCAAGTTTGGGGACACCCTCGCAGCCGTCAACGCGAAATTCGGACAGCAGGCAACCGAATATGACGTGGTCCTGGTCCCGGCGTGGGACTAGGTTAACCCAACCGGCTGGCAGCAGGCGTTCCCAAACGCGGGTTCACAACGCCTGCTGCCAGCCAGTTTTATGTCCGGACCTGTGAGCGAGGAAACGGTCCGGGCGGGGGAAAGGTCCGCAGCTAGATGGTCCGCGTGGCCTTGGCCAGGTTGTCCTTCAGCTCCTGGGCATTCTGCCGCACCACGTAGGCGGGCCGGTCCCGCTCCACGCGCCAGCTGTCCTCCAGGAGCCCGATGTTCACGCTGTCGAAACCGAACTCGTCGTACAGGCTTGACACCAGTTCGGCGGCTTCCGGGTAGTCGCTGGCCGTTGCCAGGGCCCGCCGGTTCTCCGTGCCGGTCGGGGTTCCATCCGTGGTGATCTGGGACGCCATGATGTGGTTGAAGCCCTTGGCCACCTTGGATTCCGGCAGGTGCTCCTGGAGCAGCCCCGAGGTGGTGGCTTCCCCGTTGTCCAGTTCCGGGATGCGGCCGTCCCGCTCCCAGTAGTAGTTGTTGGTGTCGATCACGATCTTGCCCGCCAGGGGCTCCACCGGGACGTCCTTGTAGTTCTTCAGCGGCACGGTGACCACGGCGAAATCGCCTGCCGCTGCAGCCTCCGCAGCGGTGGCTGCCCGCGCCTTGGGGCCAAGCTCCGCGACGAGGCCCGCCAGCGTCTCGGGCCCGCGTGAGTTGCTGATGACTACGTCGTAGCCCAGCTCCACCGCCTTCCGGGCAACTGCGCTTCCAATATGTCCTGCACCGATGATTCCGATTGTTGTCATACCGGCGCCAACAGCGGCTCCTCCGCAGATATTTCAGCGGACCTCGCGGAATAAATAGCGTCGGAAAAGCGTACGACGGCGGCCTGCCGCCTTCTGCACGCGGCGGCAGGCCGCCGTCCTGCTTCCCCTTTACGCCGTCATCCAGAGGCTGTTCGTAACGAGGGAAAGGCACAAATTCGCCCATTAAGTAACGGAAAAGCCTTGACCTCTCTTGCGGCCCGCTGATAAACCTAAAGGGCAGAAAGCGCTTTCCCTCCTGCTTCCCAACGCCCGAACCGCCCAGAAAGGTTCGTCCGCGACGAGGAGTGAAACGTTACAACTGTCGTGCGGCAGACTCAGCTGCCGACGCATCAAAGGAGATGTTCTTTTGGTTTTTCCCTCGAAATGTTCCCGCACATCCCGGGCCGGCCGTGCCTGGAAAGCAGTCCCGGTTGCAGCCGCGGCATCACTGACTGCGGCCGCACTCGCCTTTACCGGCGTCCCGCTGGCACAGGCGAACCCCGGCACCGCTCCCGGGCAGGCCGGTACAGAGCTCAAGCGCCAGGTGGAGAACCTGGACCGTGCACCGGTCGCCGTGCTGACGGACCAGGGCGTCACCCTGGGCTGGCGCATGCTGGGCCTGGACAAGGACAGCGTTGGCTTCCATGTGATCCGCGACGGCGTCCAGCTCACCGACGAGCCCATCCGGGACACCACCACCTACGTTGACCCGGCGGGTACCGCGGCGTCGAAGTACGTCATCAAAACCGTGGGCAACGGCAACTTGCAGGACAAGCTCAGCGCCGAATTCACGCCGCTGGCCCAGAACTACCTGGCCATCAAGCTGGACAAGCCGGCCGACGGCGTTACTCCCGCCGGGCAGGCCTACAGCTACACAGCCAATGACGCGAGCGTCGCTGACCTTGATGGCGACGGCACCTACGAGATCATCCAGCTTTGGAACCCCACTAACGCCCAGGACAACTCGAAGTCCGGCTACACGGGCAACGTGTACGTTGACGCCTACAAGATGGACGGCACCAGGCTGTGGCGCATCGACCTGGGCCGCAACATCCGCGCCGGCGCCCACTACACCCAGGTCCTTGCCTACGACTTCGACGGTGACGGCAAGGCTGAGGTGTCCATGAAGACGGCGGACGGCACCACGGACGGGGCCGGAACCGTGATCGGCGATGCTGCGGCGGACTACCGGAACAGCGCCGGCTATGTCCTGTCCGGTCCGGAATTCCTCACCGTATTCAACGGCGCCACCGGCACCATCATGGACACCGTTCCCTACGATCCGCCACGCGGCAGCGTCTCTGCCTGGGGTGACGGCTACGGCAACCGCGTGGACCGCTTCCTGGCAGGCGTCGCCTACCTGGACGGCGAGCACCCGTCCATGATGTTCAGCCGCGGCTACTACACCCGCGCCGTCCTGGTCACCTACGACCTGGTAAACGGCAAGCTGGTGAAGCGCTGGACGTTCGACTCAGATATCGCCGGCGCCCAGTACAAGGGCCAGGGCAACCACAACCTCTCCGTGGCGGACGTGGACCAGGACGGCAAGGACGAGTTTGTGTTCGGCTCCATGGCCATCGACGACGACGGCAAGCCGCTGTACAACACCAAGCTCGGCCACGGCGACGCCATCCACACCAGCGACCTGGATCCGTCCCGCCCTGGCCTGGAAACCTTCGCGGTGCACGAGAGCATGAGCCAGAGCGGCAACCGCGGCGCCACCTTCCGCGACGCTGCCACCGGCGAAATCCTCTGGAGCATTCCCGCCACCCGGGACACGGGCCGCGGCGCCGCCGGGGACATCGACCCGCGCTATGCCGGCGCTGAAGGCTGGGCTGTAGGCGGGGACGCTGCCTGGAACTCCCCGGTGGGAGAACTGCGCTCCGCGAAGGGCGAGCTCATCGGGCAGAAGATCCCGGCTGCCAACTTCCTGGCCTGGTGGGACGGTGACCTGCTCCGCGAAATCGTTGACCATGATTTCGATGCCGCAGCCGGTGTTGGAGTCCCCACCATTTCGAAGTGGAACTGGGAAACCGAGACCAGCGACAGGCTCCTGACCGCCACGGGCGCACGGACCAACAACCACACCAAGGGCAACCCGTCCCTGCAGGCGGACCTCCTGGGTGACTGGCGAGAGGAACTGGCGTTCCCGTCGTCGGACAGCACGGAGCTGCGGATCTACACCAGCACCTCGCCCACTGAAGTCCGGCTCCGCACCCTGATGCACGATCCCATGTACCGGACGGGCGTTGCCCGCGAGGCCGTCGCTTACAACCAGCCGCCGCACCCGAGCTTCTTCATCGGCGAGGGCATGCAGACCCCCGCAGCGCCGTCGGTCTTCTACGCCGGCACGGACAAGTAGCAACCGCACGGCAGCAACGGCAAAGCGCCGCCCGCCCCGGGGGAAGGGCGGGCGGCGCTTTGTTGTTCCCGTGAACATCCCGGCCGGCGGGGAACCTCCGACGTCGGGACGTCCTTCAGGCGGTCAGGTTGCGGTCAGTGCTGGCCGAGGTTGCCGCCTACGGGCGGCAGGCCGCCGTCCGGCCGGCGCTCGCTCTCGCGCCGTTCGCCGGCGCTCAGGTTCTCACCCTCAAGCGTCTCGTCCGACTCACCGGTGGTGTCCACCAGGCCGTTGGTCTGGTCGAAGGCGTGGCCGATCCTGTCATCACCCAGGTCCGCCACTGAACCGGTGGAGCCGGCCGCCGACGTTGTGCCTGTAGTTGTGGCGCCTGTTCCCAGGGTGTCTGTTCCCAGGGCGCCCGTTCCCGTGGTGCCGGTGCTTGGGGCATCGGTAGCGGTGGTGTCGGTGGTCAGTGGCGTGACGGTGACGGGCTCCCCGGGGGTCACTGGCGTTACCGTTTCGTCGGCAGCTTCCGTAGTGCCCTTGTTGGTGCCGGCGGCCATTGCTGCAGCCGCGCCTGCTGCCGCTGCCAGGCCCACGCCTGCAGCTACCTTGCCGGATACGCCGGCCTTGCCCGAATCGCCGCGCGATCCTGCCGCATCCTCGACACCCGGCGTGCCGACGGGCGCTCCGGAGCTGACACTGCCGCGCCACGCGCCGCTGGCATAGCCCTCGTCCTCGATGAATTCCTTGAACCGCTGCAGGTCTGCCTCGGCCTGGCGGTCCACTACGTTGAGCTTGTCGCCCACCTTCTCAATGATTCCTTCGGGCTCGTATTCGAGCGTCAGCTGGATGGAGGTCTGGCCGCCGCCGACGTCCTCGAAGTCCACGGAGCCGGCGTTAGTGGCGCCTTCGGTGGCTGCCCATGCCACTTTGCGGTCCGGGACCTGCTCCAGGATTTTGGCTTCCCATTGCCTGCGGACGCCGCCGATCTCGGCTACCCACTGCAGGCGGTCGTCACTGAGCTGCGTCACGCTCTTGACGCCGCCCATGAAATGCGGGAATTCCTCGAACTGGGTCCACTGGTTGTAAGCGGTGCTCACCGGTACGTTCACCAGAATGCGTTTTTCCACCTTCGTGCTCATAACGTCTCCTTCGCTGTGTCACCGGAAACTGATGATTCCGTAAAAAATCATCAGCATGCTTACCAACATACCTTTTGAGGGCGGAGGTTGCCAGAGCCGGTTCGGGGAGGCAGACGTCAGAAGCCCATCACATCGGAGCCGCCGGGAGTTGGCGGAAGGCCCCTGCTGTGCTCCTCCCTTTGCCGGCGTTCGGCGGCACTGTAGTTCTCGCCGTCGGCCGTTCCGCCCGATTCGCCCTCAAGATCGACCAGGCCGTTGGTCTGGTCGAAGGGGTGCTCAAACCGATAGTCCGGGCGCCGCACGCTTGAAGAATCCGCCGGGATCCGGGCAGCCGTGGAGCGGCCCTGGCGCTCGACAAATTCCTTGAACTGCTTCAGGTCGTGTTCCGCCTGGCGGCCGACGACGTGGAGCAGGTCGCCCACCCGTTCCACCACACCCGCCGGCTTGTATTCAAGGGTCAGAGCCAGCTCTGTCCTGTTGCCGCCGGCATCCTTGAAATCGACCGCGCCGGAGTTGGTAACGCCTTCCAGGGCAGCCCAAGCCACTCGGCGGGCGGGGATCTGCTCAAGGATTTTGGCGTCCCATTCCCGGCGTACCCCGGCGATGTGGGCCACCCACTTCAGGCGGTCATTGCCCACCCGGGTCACGCTGTCCACGCCCGCCATGAAATGCGGGAACTCCTCGAACCGCGTCCACTGGCTGTAGGCGGTGCCCGCCGGTACATCGACCACAATCCGTTTCTCCACTTTCGTGCTCACCATGTCTCCTTTGACTGAACCGAATCCGATGAAGAACTGAGGTCATCAGCAGTTCCAGTCTCCTCCGCCCGGACCCGGCCCACCACCCTGTAAACCACCCCAACTGGGCTGGCCGGAAGGCGCCGGCTATTGATCGCCGGGGGAAGTGGCGTCCGGGGTGTCCGGTCCTTCGGCGGGATCCTGGCTGTGCACCCTGATTTCCGTGGCATCGGCATCGGGATCCCCCTCGGCAGGTGCCTCGGTATGGACCCGCTCATCCTGCAGGGGATTTTCGCTCATGACTGCTCCTGACCGCGCCGGGGGTTTTCGGTACAGATCATTCAGCGCTCCCCGGTGCGGCCTGTCAAGGACCCGCGGCGGCTCTGGCCGGGCGCGGCCTTCTGTGCTGGACTAGGGGTGCAGTGGCACCAAGCGCCGTCCGGCCGCGGGCGGCACCTTTTCCAATCAGAACATGGACGGCCGGCGCTGACCGGCCATTGGAAGGAACACTCATGGCACCGTTCAAGATCGGATACTTCGTGGGGAGCCTCGCTACCGGCTCCATCAACCGGGTCCTCTCCCAGGCATTGATCAAACTGGCTCCCGAGGACCTGGAGTTCACAGAGATTCCCATCAAGGACCTACCCCTGTACAGCTACGACTACGACGCCGATTTTCCGCCCGAAGGCCTTGCCCTCAAAGAGGCCATTGAAGCCTCTGACGGAATCCTGTTCGTGTCCCCGGAGTACAACCGTTCCATTCCTGGCGCCCTCAAAAATGCTATCGACTGGGGCTCCCGGCCGTGGGGGAGCAACTCGTTCGCCCGCAAGCCCACCGGCATCATCGGCGCCTCGGTGGGCAGCATCGGGACCGCGGTGATGCAGTCCTCGTTCCGCAGCGTCCTCAGCTTCCTGGATGCGCCGCAGCTCAACGCCCCGGAGGCCTACATCCATTACAACGCCGAGGTGTTCGGTGAGGGCGGCGAGGTCAAGGACGAAGGGACCGCCAAGTTCCTGCGCCACTACATGGACGAGTACGGCGCGTTTGTTGCCCGCGTCCTGGCCGCGAACGCACCCGGCCACATTGGCGACCTGGAACCGGATGAGGCGAAACTCTCCCGGTAGCAGGGCCACGCAGGTTTACGGATGCCCGCCGTCCCAGCGATGGCGGGCATCCGGGTCTTCAGTCCAGCGGCAGGGTGACCGTCACGCTGGTGCCCCGGCCGGGGGCGGAGGAGATGTCCACGGTGCCGCCGGCCTCATGGACGGCCACGGACATCAGCCGGAGGCCATAACCGTGGTGACGGCCGCACGTGGCGAGCTTGCTGTCAAAGCCCGTGCCGTCGTCGGACACCACCAGGCGGATCCCGTGGTCCACCGCGGCGAGCTGGACATTAAGGTGCGATGCTCCTGAGTACTTGTAGGCGTTGCTGAGAGCCTCGCGTGCCGACTGGTACAGAAGGGACGCGCAGTCCGCGGGAATCTCGATGCCCCAATGGGGGGTGTCCCAGTGGACCGCGGTCCCGTGCTGGCGCAGAGGCACCGTAAGCCGGTCGATGCAGCCGGCAAGCCCCAAAGTGTGGAAGTCGAGCGGATGACTGTCCGTCAGCACTCCCGCTACGGCTGTGACTTCATCAATTACTGCCTTGTGTCCCATGACTTCCTGCTCCCCACAAGCTGGTTGGTCCGTTGCCTCTGTTGGTTCGATGGCTCCAGAGTGGACCTGCAACGTCAATGGTCGGCAAGGTTTCCCGCAAGATCGCATCAATTCTGCGCGGCGGGTGCGAAAGGGCCCTTTCGGAGGGAACCGGACGGTAAAACCAGCCCTTGTGGGGACGCTGGATGGCTGCCGGCCATGCCGGCAGCCATCGAGGTTAACTTGCGTCCGGCGCCAAAGCGTAGAAGGGCGTGCAGCCCTCCCGGGTTCCGGGGGAGATATCGGAGCGGACCATTGAGGCGCGTTCCAGGGCAGCCAAGTGGTACCTCACGGCGTCCCGCGAGGCAAAGATTCCACTGCTGATGTCCGCCACCTTGCTGGCGCCGTTGCGTGCAAGGTAATCGACGATCATCGACCTGACAGGGCTGCGGCGGTAGGGGGCGTGGAGGGCACTTGCCCGGGTCTGGAGGTTAGTGCTCATTGTGCGCTCCCCTCACCGTACCGAAGCGTGCTCTGGCGTCCCGACCGCCACGTCGGTGGGATGGATGCCTGCGGGAGGCTCCGCCGTCGTGCTGTCCATGGCCTTGCTGTCCGTGGCCGAGGGGGCGCGGTCATGGTTCCGGCCTATGACGGCGGTGGCGATGGCGTTGCCCAGGATGTTGGTGGCGGTGCGGCCCATGTCCAGGAGCTGGTCGATGACCAGCAGGACGCCGATGCCGGCTGCGGGGATACCGAAGGCAGGCACGACGGCGGCCACCACCACGAGTGAGCCGCGCGGCACACCGGCCATTCCTTTGCTGCTGAGCAGGAGCATGGCGGTCATCGCGATCTGCTGGCCAAGGTCCATGTCGATGCCGTAGGCGTTGAGAAGGAAGACCGACGCGAACGTCATGTACATCATGGAACCGTCAACGTTGAACGAGTAGCCGAGGGGCAGGACAAAGCCCGTGGTGCGCTTGGCAATCCCGAACCTGGTGAGGCCGTCGATGAGCTTGGGCAGGGCGGCTTCGCTGCTCGAGGTGGCGAATGCGATCACCATGGGTTCGCGGACGAGGCGGACCAGGCGGAAGGCGGACTTGCCGAGGAAGGCCACGGCAACGGCGATCATCACCACCCAAAGGGCGGACAGTGACAGGTAGAACCCACCGATGAACGAGGCGTACGTGGCAAAGGCATCGAGTCCCTGTGCGGTAAAGGCTGCCGCGATGCCGGCGAAGACGCCTACGGGAGCCGCCTTCATGACGTACCCGGTGACCTTGAGCATCACGCCCATCAGCTCGTCGATCGCGTCGGCGATCGAGGACCGCCCCCGCTTGCGCAAATTCAGCAGGGCAATCCCGAACAGTGCTCCGAACACCAGGATCTGGAGGGGGTTGTTGGCCGTCAGGGCAGCGAAAACGCTAGTGGGAATGATGTGGGTGACGAATTCCGCGTAGTCAAGGGGCTTGGTTTCCATGCCTGCGTCGCCGCCGGGTACCAGGTTCAGGCCATGTCCAACGTTGAGCACATGGGCTGTGATGAAGCCGAAGGCTCCCACCAGGACCGAGGCGGACAGGAACCAGACCATGGAGCGGCCGAAGAGCTTTCCCACGCCGGCGGATTTCGCGGCTCCTGCGATGCCCGAAACCAGGGTGGCGAAGATCAGCGGCGCAATGATCATCTTGATCAGGTTGAGGAACATGTGCGTCACGGTGTCCAGGACCGACACAACGGATCCGCGCGGCCCGTCCGGAAGCAGCCAGTGGAACAGCAGTCCGCTGGCGATTCCGACCACGAGCGCTGCCAGTATCCACATGGTTGATTTGTTCTTCATGCTCAATCCTTTGGTTCAGGCCGGGCTGGCGGCCCGGTAGCGGAACGGTCCTCGTCATCGAGTGCCGTTTTTTGCCCGGCCCGGAATGCAGGCACGTCAATGTGCCCCTGTTCGGGATCGGGTGGGGAGGTTGGGCTGACTGGTGGTTGAGCTTGTGGAAACCGGGGTTGGGTTTGGCTCAACTGCCGGTGGCTATTTGGTGAGGTTGGCGAGGCGTTCGGGGCTGAGGAGTTCCTGGAGTTGGGTGTGGGTGAGGAGT
>NZ_VHIJ01000014.1:0-2331 GCF_006680095.1 Pseudarthrobacter sp. B4EP4b
GCTGGAGCCTGCGGGCGGGCGGCAGCCGCGGCGGCCGCCCTGGCTGCCGCCTCTGCCTGCAGGCGGGCCTGTTCAGCGGCTGCGGCGCGTTTTGCCGCCTGCGCTGCCTCGTAGGCAGCCTGCGCCGCCTGGCCCTGCCGGTACGCGCCCTCAACTGCCGCCGTCGTGCCCTTGAGGGAGGCAAGTTGCGCTGTCAGCTCCTCGCTGCGCTTCTGGCTTTCGGCCACTTGGCGCGCCATCGCCTCCTGCGCGGACCGGGCGGCGTCCAGCTTCGCTTTGGCTTGCAGGGACAGCCGCTCACGTTCGGCTTTGGCGGCGCTCTCCTGGGCAGCCAACGAGGACGCCACCCTGCCGGCGGATTCGGCCCTGGCCACCAGCGCTGCCGTCTTGTCACCCACGATGCGCACCACGTTCAGACCCTGGACGCTGTTGGTCTGGATCGCATCGAGGGCAACAAAGAATCCCATGGTGGTGCCGCCGGTTTTATAGGACTGGGCCGCGAGGGCGCCCAGGTCCTTCCGGTGCCGGGACAGCTCGGTGTTTGCTTGGGAAACCTGGGCGGTGAGGGTCTGCACTTTTGCGCTGGCCGCCTGAAGCGCAGAATCGGTGACGGCATACTCCGCCGCTGACTGGACGGCCGCTGTCCCCAGGGACTCGGATTGGGCCTGCAGGCCACCCAGCAGGCCACTGATCCTGTTGATTTCCTCTGCGGTGCCGGATTCCGTCAGCTTTGCCTGCTGGACGTCCTCCCAGGAGGGGTAATCACCCGCCGGACCCTGGTCCGCCGCCCCGGCCGGGCCGAGCCAAACCGTACCCGTAAGGGCAAGGGCCAGCATCGCCGCAGGCAGGGGCAGGCGGGTTTTGATAACGAACCGAGACATAGTCCGGAAGCATACAGCTCTCAACCTTCAGTTGAAGGCTGGCGTGCTGACATCGTTATGCAATCTGGAAAGGTGAACCCCTGCCCAGAGGTCGAACGCCGCCCCCGCGCACGGCGGCCCAAAGCTCTGCCGTGCGCTGCCCACGAGCGCCGCTTCGGCTGGTGCCGGCACAACGTTTTATTACTTTGTGACGAACCTCATGCACTCCGCACCGGCGCGCCTATCTTCCGTGGTCAGCCCGCTATGCAAAGAACCTCCAGTCATTGGCGGAATACGAGAGAAGCCGCTCGTATGTTATTCAAATGTGACAATCGGCGGGCTGGCAGGTTATGGTCTTCAGGTGTCCCTCCCAGACGGGACATTCCCCTCAGCATGCCGAGCCCTGCCGCTGATCCGGGATTCAATCGTTTCCAGCTGGCAGGGACGGGGGAACCACCTTTCCGCGGCCTCATGCGAGGCCTTGGGGTTAAGTCGATAGCGCCTTCCGTTCCGTCCGGAGCCGCTACCGGCCGGGTATCTCCAACCCGAACCCGACAGCTCACCCCGCAGGCATGGGAGAGGCGATCAAACGTGTCAAAAAATTCCATCACCGCCCGTCACCGCGCGACTCCGGCCCGCTCAATCGCGCTCCAGGGCTTGGCTGTATCCGCCAAGTCGCTTGGCCGCCCGGCCCTGGCCGTAGCAGCAGCTTCCGGCATTGCCTTCGGTGTGGGCGCCCCGGCCCACGCAGGCGTAACCGGACCGGACACCACCGGGACCACTAACACCCAGGCGTCCGTGGCACCCGCAGCTGCCGTGGCTGCACCGGCAGCAGCTGCCGCCAACGTCCACACCGTGGTTTCGGGTGACACCCTGGGCGGCATCTCCGCTGCCTACGGCGTCAGCCTCAACGATGTACTGGCCGCCAACGGCCTGGCGATCTCCACGATCATCTTCCCGGGCGACCAGATCCAGATTCCGGGCGCCGGCTATGTTGCAGCTGCTCCGGCCCCCGTCCAGGCGGCCGCTGCTCCTGCTCCCGTCCAGACTGCCGTTGCCGCGGCTCCGGCCAACACCGGAGTGAATGTTTCCTACGCTTCAGCTCCGGCAGCTGCCACGGGTTCGGGCGCCGGCGCTGCGATCCTGGCATCGGCCTACGGCCAGGTTGGCATCCAGCAGGACTGCACCGCCATGGTGGAGAAGGCCCTGCGCAGCGTGGGCAAGTCTGTTGGCGACCTGGCTCCCGGCCAGTTCTACCAGTACGGCTCCGTGGTGGGCTCCCCCGCTGCCGGTGACCTTGTGATCACTGCCGGCCACGTCGGTGTGTACGCCGGCAACGGCCAGGTTGTCAGCGGCGGCGTGGACGGTTTCAAGACCGAGGTCCACTCCATCAGCTGGCTCCCGGGCGCTTCCTTCGTCCGCGTAGCTTAAGCAACACCACCCGGACAGGGGCGGCAGGCGGGTAACCCCC
>NZ_VHIJ01000014.1:2758-15771 GCF_006680095.1 Pseudarthrobacter sp. B4EP4b
CCCGGACAGGGGCGGCCGGCGGTTACCCGCCTGCCGCCCCTGTTTCGTTTTTGCCGGGTCCCGCCGTCCTCAGGTGCCGCAGAACGTCTGGTAGCTGCCGAAGTCCTCCGGCGCTCCCTCGGCGTAACGCTCCAGCCCCGGCCGTTCCCGGTACGGGTCACGGACCACCTCCACGAGCCGGTTGAAGGGACCAACATCGCCGTCCGTTGCCGCGGCGAGCGCTTCCTCGACTAGGTGGTTGCGCGGAATGTAGGCAGGATTGACCCGGTCCATCAGGCCGGCGTCGGGCTGCACGGCCAGCCACCGTTCTGCCCAGGCGTCGAAGACGGCGAGATCCAGGACCATGCTTCGGGCGGGGCGGGAGTTTCCCCGCGCTGCGTGCCCGAGGTTCCGGAAGAACCGCGTGTAGTCCATCGGCCCGTCCTTGAGGATGGCGATCACGCCGTCCACGAGTTCGAAGGCTTCTTCCGCCTCAGGGCTTCCCGCAGCACTTTCCCTGATTCCCAGCTTTGTTTTCATACCGGCGAACCAGGCGTCGCTGTACTGGCGGCGGAACCCGCCCAATGCCTCCACTGCGGGGGCTACGGCCTGTTCCTGGTCTTCATTGATGAGCGGCAGCATTGCCTCGGCGAGGCGGGCGAGGTTCCATTCAGCCATCACGGGCTGGTTGGCGTAGGCGTAACGGCCGCCAACGTCGATGGAGCTGTAGACCGCGGCCGGGTTGAAGGCATCCATAAACGCGCAGGGCCCGTAGTCGATGGTTTCCCCGGAAATGGTCATATTGTCTGTATTCATCACGCCATGGACGAAGCCCACCAGCATCCATTGGGCCAGCAGTGGGGCCTGCGCAGCCACCACCCCTTCGAAGAGGGCGAGGTAGGGGTTGTCGGCCCGGGCAGCGGCGGGGTAATGCCGGCTGATGGCATGATCGGCGAGGCGGCGCAAAAGGTCCATATTGTCGGTGGCCCGCGCGTACTGGAAGCTTCCCACCCGCAGATGGCTGCTGGCCACCCTCGCCAGGACTGCTCCGGGAAGCATGGTGTCGCGGCGGACCGGGCGGCCGGTGGCCGTGACAGCAAGGGACCTTGTGGTGGGGATGCCCAAGGCGTACATCGCCTCGCTCACCAGGTACTCCCGCAGCATGGGCCCGACGACGGCACGCCCGTCGCCTGCCCGGGCGAAGGGCGTACGGCCGGAACCTTTCAGGTGGATATCGCGGAGCCGGCCGTGCACATCCGTCACCTCGCCGAGCAGGAGCGCCCGGCCGTCGCCCAGCAGGGGTGAGTATCCGCCAAACTGGTGGCCAGAGTAGGCCTGTGCCACCGGCGTCGCCCCGTCCGGGATGTGGTTTCCCAGGAGGAGCCGGACGCCCTCCGCCGACCGGAGGTATTCCGGATCCAGTCCAAGTTCGGCCGCCAGTTGCTCGTTAAGGACAAGAAGCTTGGGGTCCGGCGCTTCCTCTGCCTGCCAGGGAACAGCCAGTTCCGACAATTCCCGGGCAAACAGCCCGTCAAAAGTGATCGTTGATTCAGCAGCAGCTGTCATTCTTCAAGCCTTCCCTCGTGGTGTGTTTTCCGCGGCGTCGAATCGCGTGAAGAACACCCGATAATTCACTTTCTACCCCATGGTTTTGTTTGGCAATGAGCTCCCGGGCCCTTCCCGTGTCCGCGGCGCCGGGTCAGCCCAGCGCCGCCGTTCGGGAAGAGGTACCCGCTGCAGGTCGTGGGCAGCTACCACCCTCACCTGCGCGGCACGTGCGTTTGCCTGCGCAGCGAGCAGGGTGACGTCGTCGTACCGTGACGAAAAGTGGGTCAGCACCAGGGTGCCGGCCCCGGCGCGGCCGGCCAGTTCCCCGGCCTGTCCGGCGGTGAGGTGGCGGTATTGGCCGGCGAGCGCGGCGTCCTCGTCGCTGAAGGTTGACTCCGCGACGAGGAGGTCCACACCGTCCGCAAGGTCTTCTGCACCCTCACAGGGCGCGGTGTCCATCACGAAGGCAAAGCGTTGGCCGCGCCGGGGAACGCTCACATCGCTGAGGCGGACGCCGGCCAGGCTGCCGTTGCGCTGCAGCCGGCCCACGTCCGGGCCCCGGATACCGGCAGCGGCGAGGCGGTCCGGAAGCAGCGTGCGGCCGTCGGGCTCTGTGAGCCGGTAGCCATAGGTTTCGATGCGGTGCTTCAGCGGCCGGATCTCCAGCCCGTCGGCCACGGTTGCGCTTCCGGCATGGGGGTGGAGGCGCAGGTCGATGCCGGGCGAACTGACGGACACGAGGGCGCGGACCACGTCCTCGCCGGATGCGGGATAGTGGAGATGGACCGGGTGCGCCACGCCGTCCAATGCCATGCGGGAAAGCACGCCGGGCAGGCCGTAGCAATGGTCACCGTGGACGTGGGTGAGGCAGATGCGGGTGATCGAGGAGGCTGAGACGCCGGCATAAATCATCTGGCGCTGGGTTCCTTCGCCGGGATCGAAGAGCAGCCCGTCACCGTCCCAGCGCAGCAGGTAGCCGTTATGGTTCCGGGTCCGGGTGGGAACCTGCGATGCAGTGCCTAGGACAACGAGTTCACGCATGGCGTTTGACAAACCAAAAGCAGGTTCCGGGAAGGCCCGGGACCTGCTTTTGGCTCATGCTCGTGGCGTTCATGCTGGTGGCTCAGTGCCGCCTGAACATTCCCATGATGCGATGGGCCATGCCACCGGGCTTGGCGCCCATGGCACCGGCGGAGTTGGGCGTCCGGCCGGTGGTGTTCATCCCGCGGCCCCGGACCGTCCCGCCCGTGCCGCTCCTGCCTGCGAATCGTTCAGCGGCGTTCCTGATCCTGCTTCCCAAGTTCATGCGAAACTCCTTCAGTCTTGATCCTGCCGAAACTGATATTCATCAGTGGGCTTATTAGTTTAACCCCGTTTTATCCCCGGGCCAGAGGCAGGAGCCCCTATTCATCAGGTGGGGGGATACAGGCTTCCACCCTCAGCGTTCGAGGTCGTCAGGCTCAAACTCACTGAGTGGGGACCCGCCGAAGTTTTCCTGGTCGTCGCTGGCGTCGGCTTCCCGGCCGGTGGGATCTTCGCCGAAATCCACGTCGGCCACCGCTTCTCCAAGGGTGGGAGTAGCCGCCGGCACCTGCTCGTTGCCGGCGCCGTCGCGGGTTGCCGCCATGTCGTCCCGCAGCGTTTGATCACTCAGGAAATCCTCCTCCTCGCCGGAGACTTCGTCCTGGAGCAGCGGATCCTCCTGCCAGCGGTCCGGGTTATTCTCCGCGGCACCGGGATAGCTGTCCGGCTGGCCGCTGGTGACTGGGTCAAGTTCCAGGGAAGAGGCCGCACCGGGAGTTTCGTCCAGGAGCACGTCGTTTTCCTCGACAACCTCAAGCTCGTCGTCAGGCAAGTTCTGTTCCGTCATGATGATGCCCTTTCTCGTGACCGGCTTTGCCAACAATAGTAAGCATACTGACGAATGGGGTGCGGTGGGAATCCGGCACCTGCGGATGCGGTTCAGTGCAGGAGCCAGGAGCTGTCATCGGGATGTTTGGGCTTCCGGCGCAGTTTGCGGATCAGCACAATAAAGGGCCAGGCCAGCAACTGCAGCAGGCCTGCGGTCAACAACAGGCTGATGATCAGGACAATGACTGGTGAATAAAGGAGAAAAACTCCCACTGCGGTTGCAATATAGCCGCCAAGAAGCTCCAGAACCGCCGAAGCGTCCAATGCCACTGTGCATCCCTTCGGGATCGCCGGGGAGGTCAATACCCAGCCTGAATACAACCCAGTTGAAATACGTGGCCGCTTACTTCCTAACGGTTGTTTAAGCCTACTCCCCCGCCGCTTCCGCCGGAAGAAGCTGCACCACGCAGTGCCATGGGCATGACCTTTGGCCCTACAGCTCCCGCCGTGCGGGTGTCAGTCTTGTAGGTGTCCCCGCGCCAGGTATTCGCTTCGTCCCACGCCTGTCCACTTCCTCAATCCAGGTCCAAATCCCATGAAAAAGACCGTTGCAGTCATAATGCTGATCCTGGGGATCCTCCTGTCCCTCGCTGGCCTTGCTGCCGCAGCCGGCGGCATCGTGGCCCTGGCCGTAGGATCCGCACAGCGTGATGGATACCTCACTGCCGGCACAGCCCGGCTTTCCGTGGCTTCCGCCGCCTTGACCTCACCCCGGTTGGGTGCCATGGGCGAGGATATTCCCGGGCGTGTGCCGTTCGACGTCGGCACGCTCCGGCTGCGCGTAGCTTCCGCCGATCCCGGCAAGGCTGTTTTTGTCGGCATCGCCCCGCAGTCCGACGTCGACAGGTACCTTTCCGGGGTACATCGCTCCGAACTGCTCGACGTTGACCGTTCACCTTTCCGTGCCGAGTACCGTGACATTCCCGGCTCCACTGCGCCTGCGCCTCCGGCTGGCGAGGCCTTCTGGCAGGCTTCGGCGTCGGGCCCCGGAGAGCAGGAGCTGACCTGGAACATCACCGCCGGGAGTTGGGCCATAGTGGTGATGAACGCGGACGCCAGTCCGGGAATTGACGTCCAGGTGCAGCCCGGGTTCCGGTCCGACCTGATCCGGCCGGCAGCCACCGGGCTGCTTGTGGGCGGAATTATCGCCCTGGTGATTGGGATCCCGTTGCTGATTTTCGGCGCTGCCGGCCTGGGGCGGCATGCCGCCCCGCGTTCCTCCGGGTCCGCTTACGGGGCCGGACCAGCGGGCGGCCCGGTGCCACCGGCCAGGCCGGGCGCGCCGGCAACCCCAGGTGGTACTGCCGCCGGGGTGGCACCTGCGGGATGGGCACCCCCGGGAGGAAGCCCGCCATCCGGGAGTCAGCCTCCCGGGGTTCAGCCTCCGTACCGGGAGGTGCCCGCAGCAGAAGCCGACTGGGCCCCCTACCCGGCCCGGCTCTCCGGCGAGATTGACCCCGCGCTTTCGCGGTGGATGTGGCTGGTGAAGTGGTTCCTGGCCATTCCGCACTTCATCATCCTGTTCTTTTTGTGGTTTGCGTTCGCCGTCACCACGGTTGTTGCCGGCTTCGCCATTTTGTTCACCGCCCGATACCCCCGGGCCCTGTTCGATTTCAACGTCGGCGTTTTGCGGTGGAACTGGCGGGTTGCCTTCTACTCCTACGCTGCTGTGGGCACCGACCTGTACCCGCCCTTCACCCTGGCCCGCACGAACTATCCCGCGGACTTCGAAGTGGACTATCCGGAGCGGCTCTCCCGCGGACTGGTCCTCATCAAGTGGTGGCTCCTGGCAATCCCCCATCTGATCGTTGTCGCCTTGCTGGCCGGCGCCACGTGGACCTGGGGCTCAGGAACGGGCGATTTCGGGACGAGCTATGAAAGGGGAAGGGGCCTGTCCCTGCTGGGGTTGCTGGTCTTTATCGCGGCAGTGGCCCTGCTCTTTACTGGCCGGTACCTGCGTCCACTGTTCGATCTGATACTGGGCATCAACCGTTGGATCTACCGCGTGTTGGCCTACACGGCGCTGATGCGCGACGAGTACCCGCCGTTCCGTCTGGACCAGGGCCCCCGTGAAACCGCCGCCCCGGCCACCGGGCCGCCCTTCCAGCCGGTCCGCCCGCAGTGAAGAATGGATTCAAGCCGGTACGGGCTGCCCTTCATCGGCGCGGGCCGGTCCTGAAGACAATGGGAGCGCTTGAGTGAAAAGGGAGGAGCCCGGACCGGATGGAGCAGCAGATCCTCCGGAGCCGGTCCGCGTCTTTATTCTTGATGATCATGAGCTTGTCCGGCAGGGACTGAAGGACCTGCTCGAGGGCGAGGGCTTCCTTGTGGTCGGTGAGAGCGGGTCGGCAGCCGAAGCGACACGAAGGATCCCTGCTCTCCGGCCCGACGTCGCGATCCTGGATGGCCGGCTCCCGGACGGCACCGGAATCGAAGTGTGCCGGGATGTCCGCTCGCTCAACCCCCGCCTGCGGTGCCTGATCCTTACTAGTTATGACGACGAGCAGGCCCTGCGCGGCGCGGTTCTGGCAGGAGCCTCCGGTTACGTTTTGAAACAGATCAGGAACGATGACCTCCTCGCGGGCATCCGCAGGGCGGCCGCGGGTGAATCACTCTTCGAGCCCGGAGCTGAGCTACGGATCATTGCCGGCCTGTCCAAAGCGGCCACTGACCCGAGGATGGAGGCGCTGAGCGCGCAGGAGAAGAAGGTCCTCTCGCTGATCGGAGAAGGAATGACCAACCGCCAGATCGGCGCCGAACTCTTCCTCGCCGAGAAAACCGTCAAGAACTATGTCTCATCCATCCTGGCGAAACTGGGCTTCGAAAGACGAACCCAGGCCGCTGTGTTTGTCATCCGGCAGGGTGCGGACCCCCAGTAAGGGCGACGGCGGCCGGTACCCTCAACTGCGCGCTTCACCACTTCGGTCATTGGCAACAGGCGGACCACTCAATCCGGGTCCCCTTACCTGGCGCACTGTGGATGGTACAGGTACCGCCGAGCAGCCCGGCCCGGTCCCGCATGTTGGCGAGGCCACTGGCTTCAAGCGGTTCATGGAAACCTCTGCCGTTGTCGGCTATGCGAAGTTCCACCTGCTTCCGCCCGGCCGACAAGGTGACCTGTATGTCGTCGGCCCCCGAGTGCCGCATCGCGTTGCTCAACCCTTCAGAGAGGACCGAGAGCAGGTGGCCGGCAACATGATCGGGGACCGTGCCATCCACCGGCCCGGAAAAGTTCACTTGCGGCAGCAGGGAATAGCTGCGGGAGCTTTCCCGCACCACCTTCATGACGCGGCTGGTCAGCGGTTCCCGTTCGTTGTCCCCGGTCCGGAGCGAATAGATGGTGTCCCGAAGGGTCCTGATGGAACCGTCAAGTTCAGCCGTCACTGCATCGATGCGCTCAATGGTTACTGGATCCCGGATGAAGCGGCGCAGGCTCTGAATGCCCAAACCCGCTGCGAACAGGCGCTGGATGACGAGGTCATGCACATCACGTGCGATCCGTTCCCGGTCCCTGAACAGAAGATTTTGTTCACGGAGGGCATGGACACGGGCCAGGTCAAGGGCCAAACCAATCCAGCGGCCAAAGAGGGAGCTGGACTCCAGGTCGGACTGGCTGTAGGCCGTTGACCCGCGTGGCCGTGCGAGCAGCAGCACGGGCCTGTCACTGCCGCCGCGCCCGAGCGCACAGACCAGCACGCAGCCCAGCTTTTCTGCCACCTCATGGTCGAACACCTGCCCGGCATTGCGGGCCGAACGCGACTCGCCTGTTGCAAGAACCGCGGAAACCATTTCGGAAGCGGGCAGTTCCCGCCCTGCCTGCAGCCCTTGCACCCCCACAGATGACTGGCAGCGGAAAACGCCATCACCGGCCGGAACAGCTATGAGAGCCATCGCCGATTCCGAAACCCGAAGGGCAGTCTCGGCAACCAGGGCAAAGCTGTCCAGATCCTCCGTTTGAGCCGGCAGGATGAGGCGGTCACTCAACGCCATCCCCGCCTCCAGCCAGTCCTGGCGGCGCATAGTGCCGTGTTCCTGCGTATGCAGGAGCTCGTCGGCGCGGGCAACCACCTCGCGCAGGAGATTTCCAACCCTTTGTTTCAGGGGTGGGCGCCACGGCTCAGTGCCCATCTCCAACCTCCTGCGACGACTGCCCGCGTCATTGCGGGCGTCAGCGCCTAACCAGTGTCAGGGAGCGTTGGTCTCCACCCCGCAGCCGTCGCCTTCGCCTGAGCACAAAGGGATGTTAGCCACAAGTCTAAGAGCCCTCGCCCAGGCGGGAAACCGGTTGGTGCGAGATTAGGTACTTCCGGTTTTCGGCACCTGATTTCCGAGGGCAGGCTCAAGGCAGCAGCATGGACAATCGTGGCGCGGAAAGCCACTATTGGGCTGAAAGCCGAACTGTCCAGGAGCGCGGTGAAGCCATGCAGGAGCCAAGGTCCATAGTTGCCGGCTACGACGGCTCGGCTGAAGCTGCGGAAGCGGTCCGCTGGGCGGCACGCCACGCGCACCGTCGCGGCCTGGCCGTGCATGTGGTGCATTGTTCCATCTGGCCGCTGTTGACCAGGCACCTTGGCCCTGTCCCGGGCGTCTCGGACAGCGGATTGGAGAGGTCAGCCGAGTCAATCCTTGAAGAGGGACTTGCCCACGCGAAGGCTGCGGCGCCAGGAGGGGATGTTGAATCAACCTTGCTGCACGGCCTGCCTGCCCCGCACCTCGTCGGGATATCGGCCCGGCAGGAGATGCTTGTTGTCGGGAGCCGGGGGCTGGGCGGATTCCTGGGCCTGGTGGTGGGCTCCGTCAGCCTGGAACTGGCGGCCGCTGCTTCCTGTCCCGTAGCCGTCATCCGTTCTGATCTCCATCCGGATGGACCAGTGGTGGTGGCAGTCGATGAAAGTGGCTCACCAACTGCGCTGAAGGATGCCTGCACGCTGGCGTCGGCATCCCGTGCGGACCTCGCGGTGGTCCATGTCCGCCACACACCTGCCGGATACCGCCGCTTCCGTGACAACCCTGAGGCGCTCGCCGCCGCTGAGGAAGTCCTCCGGACCGCCGTCAATTCTGCCCGCATCCACGCCCCTGGGGTCCGGGTGGAAGGAACCCTCCTCACCGATTCATCCATTGCCCACGGCATCCTCGACGTTTCCGGGGATGCCGCGATGGTGGTATTGGGCAGCAAGGGCCGTGGTCTGGTCAAGGAAACGATCGGTTCAACAGCCCACGCCGTCCTTCACCACGCGCGCGGGCCTGTCCTGGTTTCGCGCCATGTCCCCGACAACAGCAGATGAGGCTGCTGCCGGTATGGCACCCTCGGATCCCCGGAACGTAGGCTGAACCAATACAGAGCATGGGCTGGACAGGGTGAGTGGTGGCTGCAGTAATTCTGGGGTGGAACCCAAAGGGAGTGAACCGCTGGGACTACCGCGCCGCCGTCGAACGGGTGACGGAATCCGGGCGGATCCTCGCCCGGTGGAACGTTGGCGGCTCCCGGAACATCCTGCCAGGGACAGAGGTCTGGTTGCTGCTGCAGGGCAGCAGCGATGCAGGTCGCGGCCTGATCGGCCATGGGATGGCCATGTCAGCCTCCGCGGAACCCGTTGGACGTGAGGAAGGTGACGCCGGGGACGGGTACTCCAGCATTGAGTTCGACGCGCTGCTCCCCATCGGAGAACAGATACGTCCCGACGTCCTCAAGGCAGGAATTTCGGGCCCGATGTGGGGGGAGGGCATCGCGGGGCCGGTTCCTGTCCCGCAGGCTGCGGAGCCTGAACTCCGCAGGCTCTGGCGGGAGCAGGGGCCAGTGGCCGCCAGCCACGCCGAACTGGTTCCCGGGACCTTCCCGCCTGAGGCTGTGGCGACGATCGACGTGAACCGCTACGAGCGGGACGTTGACGCGAGCAGGGTCTGCCTGGCATTCCACGGGAACTCCTGTGCTGCCTGCGGCTTCTCCTTCGAGGCTTTCTATGGCGACGCCGGCACAGGCTTCATTGAAGTGCACCACGTAGTACCGCCGGCGATGCTGAAGGGCGGATACAAACTGGACCCCGTGGCTGACCTGGTGCCGCTCTGCCCCAACTGCCACGCTATGGCGCATCTCGGAGTGGTCCCGCCCCGGACCGTTTCGGAATTGCGCACCATCATCGCGGCCGCCGGGCATCTGCGGGGCCAAGTGGTCAGTGAGCATACCCTGGAAGCGCAGGCTGATGCCCGGCGGATCCTTGAGGGGCCCCACGACATACAAGGTTCGGGCTGAGGCGCCCGGCATGACCAGGGAAAGGGGATTCGGCGGTCCGCACTGGCGCAGGGTGCTGGCAGCCCTGGCCAACAGTGACGCCCGGACCGCCTACGCGCAAATAATTCTGGGGGCAGGCAGGCCGGACGTTCTTGCCGGATTGAAGGATCACCGGCGGGACCGGGCCCTGGCCATACTGATCGAGTCGGGGCTCGTGGAACGAACAGCCTCCGGCGGACTGGCGGCACCGGAAGGGATTTACCGCGACCTTCTTGCCCAACAACCCCGGCGGCAGGCGAAAACCGGAGTGGACCGCTTCCTGCGACTCGGCAGGATCGAGCGGTATCCGGCGAACGTGGCCGAGCGGCGGGAACTCCTGGCCTGGATTGCCGGCGATGCCATCCGGTCCGGCGAAAACCTGACGGAAAAACAGGTCAACGAGCGGCTCCTCAGCTATACCGACGATGTTGTGCTTCTGCGCCGCTACCTGGTGGATTTTGGCATGCTGCAACGTACAGCGTCAGGCTCCGCCTACTTCCGGCCGGAGGAAACACCGGCCGGGTAGAACGGCCGCCCCCGTACTGGTGCAACTGCTCGTTGAACGCTGCCTCTTGACTGTTGCAAAACGTTTTGCCTATAGTGATGCAGGCAACATACAAAACGTTTTGCAAAGGAAGCGAAGTCGATGGCGACGAAGGTGAACATCCGGGACGTAGCGAAGGCAGCAGGCGTTTCTGTGACCACCGTGTCGCACGCACTCAGCGAAACACACAGCTCCAGGGTCAACGCCCAGACCGTGGAGCACATCAAAGCGGTAGCCGGGAACCTCGGCTACGCGCCGAACCGGCTGGCAAGCGGGCTGCGCAACCAGCGCTCCCGGATCCTGGGCCTGGTCAGCGACGAGATCACCACCACCCCTTTTGCCGGCGCCATGATCCAGGGCGCACAGGACGCCGCCTCCGAACACGGCCAGCTGCTCATGGTGGTTAACTCCGGCCTCGACAACGAACTCGAGCGCCAGGAAATCCGTGCACTGCAGCAGCACCAGGTGGACGGCGTCATCTACGCCCGCATGTACAACCAGCGGGTATCCGTTCCCGCGGAGCTGGAGGCAATGCCGGCCATCGTGCTGGACGCCACCTCGGACAACCCGGGGCTGTCCTCAGTGGTGCCGGATGAGTTCGGCGCCGGCCAATCCGCCGCAGAACTCCTGGTCGCGGCCGGCCACCGCCGGATCGCCATGATCAACAACGAGGACGACATCCCGGCCGCCCACGGACGCCTCGATGGTTTCCGCGCCGGGCTGGCCCGGCACGGCATGCAGCTGCCCGCGGACTGCCTGGTGACCAGCCGGCCCAGCACCGCCGGTGGGCGGGCAGCGGCACTGGAGCTGCTGGCTGCTGCAGACCGTCCCACCGCCCTGTTCTGCTTCAGCGACCAAATGGCCATGGGCGCCTACCAGGCGGCCGGCCACCTTGGCCTGAAGATTCCGTCCGATGTCTCCATTGTGGGCGTGGACAACCTGGAGCTCATTGCAGACGCCCTCTGGCCGGGCCTGTCCACCATGGCCCTCCCCCACTATGAGATGGGCCGGTGGGCTGTCCTGAAACTCCTCGAGGAGCTCGAGAACCCCAAGGCACCGCGGGTGCACGAAAAGGTGGCCTGCCCGCTTGTTGAGCGGGATTCGGTCGCTCCACCCAAAAACTGAGCCAGGGCTGTACCCCACCCGGGCACAGCCAGGACTTTTCCCAAAAAAACGGGAACGCAGCCGTTGCAGCGGCCGCGTTCCCAGCAGGACCGACATCAATCACCCTGTCCAAGCAGAAAGACTGACCCATGAACAAGAAGTTCACGAAGATCCTGGCGACCAGCATAGCCGCAGCCGCCCTCACTGCCACCCTCGCCGGCTGCGGCAAGGGCAGTTCCTCGTCCACAACCGAAAGCTCCACAGAGATCACCATGTGGACCCACGCCGCCGGAAACCCGGCGGAACTGGCCGCCACGCAGTCGATCGTGGACTCCTATAACAAGAGCAGCGGCGCCAAGGCGCAGATCAAGGTGCAGGCTTTCCCGCAGGAGTCCTACAACGATTCCGTTGTTGGGGCCGCGTCGGCCGGCAACCTCCCGTGCATCGTGGATATTGACGGGCCCAACGTTCCCAACTGGGCGTGGGCGCAATACCTCACGCCCCTGAAACTGTCTGCGGACCTTACCAAGAACCTCCCCAGCACCGTTGCCAAGTGGCAGGGCGAGACCTATGCGGTTGGGTACGGCGACGTCGCTTTGTCCATGTTTGCCCGCAAATCTGACCTCGCCGCGGCAGGCGTCCGCGTGGCCACCATCGAGAAGCCATGGACGAAGGACGAGTTCCAGGACGCCCTGACCAAACTCAAGGCGCTGGGTAAATGGGACTACCCGTTGGACATGGGTACTGCCGGAACGGGCGAATGGCTGCCCTATGCGTACTCACCGTTCCTGCAGTCCTTCGGCGGAGACCTGATCGACCGCAAGGATTACCAGTCGGCTGACGGAGCCCTTAATGGCGACAAGGCTGTGGAATGGGCCAAGTGGTTCCGCGGTCTGGCGGATCAGGGCTTCATGGCGACCAAGAGCGGGAAAGATTCCACCCAGGACTTCCTGAACAACAAGAGCGGCCTGCTCTACACCGGTTCCTGGGCAGGGGACAAAACCCGGGAGGCCCTGGGAGATGACCTGGCGGTCATGCCCTCGGTGGACCTGGGCAAGGGTCCCAAGATCGGCGGAGCTTCCTGGCAGTGGGGCGTCACCAGCGGCTGCAACAATACGGAAGCCGCGATGGACTATCTGTCCTATTCCCTGAAGCCGGAAAACGTGGCTTCCGTGATCAAGGCAACGGGAGGCATCCCTGCCACTGATGAAGCCGCCGCCTTGATTCCCGCTTTCGCCGAAGGCGGCGCAAACCGGGTCTTCATGGAGTTCTCCCGCAACTACGCCGTGATGAGGCCGGAGACCCCCGCTTACCCGTTCATTGCCACCGAATTCGGCAAGGCCACCCAGGACATCCTTGCCGGAGCGGACCCGCAGGGTGCGCTGGACAAGGCAGCCAAGGCGATTGATGCCAACATCAAATCCAACGGCGGCTACCAGAAATAGCCGGCAGATCCGGAGGTACGACGACGGCCGGCAAGTGCCGCCGTCGTCGTACCCCAGGTCCCTGTCAAGGAGACTCCCATGACCCTCAGCCCGCTTCCCACCCGTCCTCCAGAGGCCGTCGCGGCCGCAGCAAAGCAAAGCAGCAGCCCCACCCGGCACCGCCGCCCCCGCCCCGGTTTCCTCCGCGAACAGATCAGCGGTTGGGGCATGATCG
>NZ_VHIJ01000015.1:0-34379 GCF_006680095.1 Pseudarthrobacter sp. B4EP4b
TTTCAACATCTAAAGGATTCCACCCATGGCATTTCCCACCGGCCCTTCCCGCCGCCCCCTCCGCGTGCGCTCGCTGGCGCTGCCCGCCGTCGTCCTTCTGTCCGCTGCTGCGCTCGCGGCCTGCGCTGATCCCGGCGCAACAGCTGCCGGTTCCGCCAGCGGAGGAGCGCAGACGACGGCGGCACGCAACGGCGTGGTTTACAACACCTCGCCGGACCAGCAGCGCCTCCGTGCGGAGAAGGATGCGGCGCTCGCCGCCAAGGTCCCCGAACTGATCGGCAAGGACGGCAAGCTGACCGTAGCCACCACCGCGGGCTCCATCCCGCTGTCCTTCCACGCCACCGATGACAAGACGCCGATCGGCTCAGAGCTGGACATCGCGCAGCTGGTGGCGGACAAGCTGGGCCTGGAGCTGGATGTCCAGGTGACATCCTGGGAGAACTGGCCGCTGAAGACCCAGTCGGGCGACTTCGAGGCGGTGTTCTCCAACGTGGGCGTGAACAAGGACCGGGTGAAGCTGTTCGACTTCGCCAGCTATCGGGCGGCGTTTATGGGTTTTGAAGCGAAAAAGTCCTCTACCTATGACATCAAGGGTGCCGACGACATCTCCGGGCTGAAGGTGTCTGTGGGGTCGGGGACTAACCAGGAGAAGATCCTGCTGGCCTGGAACAAGGAGCTGGAAAGCAAGGGCAAGGCACCGGCCACCCTGCAGTACTACTCCTCCGACGCCGACACCATCCTGGCGCTGTCCTCCGGCCGCACAGACCTGAACATCGCGCCCTACCCGTCCACGGTCTACCGGGAGAACACCCGTGACGACCTGAAGGTCGTGGGCAAGGTCAACGCCGGCTGGCCGTCCGAAACCCTGGTGGCCGCCACCACCCTGCGCGGCAACGGCCTGGCACCGGTCATCACCGAGGCCCTCAACTCCGCGATCAAGGACGGTTCCTATGCCAAGGTGCTGGAGCGCTGGGGCCTGTCCGAGGAGGCGCTGCCGGAGCCCAAGACCATCACCGAGGAAAGCTTCGCGGCCGCCCAGGCCACGGCCACCGCGGCTCCGTCAGGAAAGGCATCATGAACGCACTACATACTGAGACCGCCCTCGAATCCTTCGACGCCGACTGGCAGGAATGGCATGCTGCCCACGAACGCCAGCGCGCCCATCCGCACGGCTTCCTGGCGGTGACCCACCTGCACTGGCTGGGCAGTGAGGCCGCCCGGCTGGAAGGTGCCCCCGGCACCTGGAGTGTGGAGGCCGACGTCGTCCGCGTAGTCCTCGAACCGGGCGAAAGCCTGCAGCGGGACGGCAAGGAGCTGAACACCGCCGACGGGGCAGCGCTCGAATTTGGCCCCATTGAGGAGCGCGGCGGGATCAACCTGGTCGCCGGCGACACGGTCGTCGAAGTGGCCAAGCGCGGCGGCGAGTACATTGTGCGGCCGCGGAACCCGGAGCACGGGCTGCTGCGGGAGTACCAGGGCACGCCGGCCTACTCGCCCGATGCTGCCTACGCGGTCCGTGGAACCTACGTGCCGTTCGAGGCGCCGCGTTCCACCACGGTGGGTGCCGCGGTCGAAGGCATCCAGCATGTCTACGAGGCGCCGGGAGAGATCCGCTTCAAGCTGGCCGGCCAGGAGCTGGCGCTGACCGCATTCAACGGCCACGCGCCGGGCTCGCTGTCGGTGCTGTTCACGGACCAGACGTCCGGCAAGACTACCTATGCGGCCAACCGTTCGCTGTCCGTGGTGCCTGCAGCGGACGGGTCCGTGGTGCTCGACTTCAACCGCGCGGTCAACCTGCCGTGCGCCTACACAGACCTGGCCACGTGCCCGCTGCCGCCCGCGGAAAACCGACTGCCGCTGTCCGTTGAAGCCGGCGAAAAGATTCCCTACGAACGTCAGGACCAGCAGTGAGCACTTCATCGATCAAGCCGGGGTTTCTTGCTATCGAACTCGATGGCGCCGGGTGGGACGGCGGGGACTTCGCGAGCCTTAGCGAAGCCGTCCTTGCAGCCGAATCGGCCGGGTTCCACGCAGCCACCTTCACCGATGCGCCGGTTCCGGGCCGGGCCAACGCGCTGCAGCGGGCGGCCTTCGCCGGGCCCGTGACCCGCAGCATCGCCCTGGTCCCGGAAGTGGATACCGTCTACACCGAACCGTTCCACGTCTCCACCCAGCTGGCCAGCCTCGACTACGTGTCGGGCGGGCGCGCCGGGTGGATCGTCACCGCAGCGGAATCACCTGAGGCTGCTGCCGCCGTCGGACGCTCTTTTGCTGCCGGGGCCGCGCTGGGGCAGGAAGCCGCGGCATCGATCGAGGTGTCCCGCCGGCTGTGGGACTCGTGGGAGGACGACGCCGTGATCCGCGACGTCGTTACGGGCCGGTACATCGACGTTGACAAACTGCACTATGCGGACTTTGAAACTCCGGCGGACTTTGCCGGGCCCGCGTACTCGGTCAAGGGCCCGTCCATCATCCCGAGGCCGCTGCAGGGACAGCTGCCGGTGATTGCCGGGGCCTCGCTGGTGGGCCCGGGGCAGGTTCCGGCCGATGCGGTTGACGCTGTGCTCGCCACCGCGCCGACGCCTGAGCTGCTCGCCGCCGAGGTGCGCGATGTCCGGGAACGCCTGGGGGAGTCCGTGGCAGTCATCGCCGAGCTCGACGTCGTCCTGGACTCGCGCGGACAGGCCGCGGCTGAGCGTGCGGTCGGGTTTGGAGGCGGCCACGCCCGGTATGCCGGCAGCGCTGCAGGCCTCGTGGACTTCCTTGCGGAGCTGCTGAGGGAGGCCGACGGCGTCCGTCTCCATCCGGCGTCGCTCGCTCTGGAACTGGACGAACTTTCCCGGCTGGTGCTGCCGGAGCTTCGGCGCCGGGGCGCCCTTCGGCCGCCTGTGCAGGACGGCATCTTCCGTGACCTGCTGGGCCTGACGCGCCCGACCAGCCGCTACGCATCCGCCGCCGCTGGCGCCGGAAAATAAGGGGAATAACCATGACGCAGCACAACCGTGCTAAATCCGGGGTCTTCACGCCGTCGGGCAGGATCCAGTTCGGCATTTTTTTCCAGGGCGTGAACTCCGGGACCATCTGGAAGGCGCCCGAATCCGGCTCACAGACGGATTTTGAGTCGTTCCGCCGCATCGCGCAGACCGCCGAGCGCGGGTTGTTCGCCGCCTTCTTCCTGGGCGAGGGGCTCCGGCTGCGCGAACACCTGGGCCGCCCGCACGCGCTGGATGTGGCGGGCCGGCCGGATGCGCAGACCATGCTCGCCGCCTTGGCTTCGGTGACCAAAAACATCGGGCTGGTGGCCACCCAGAACACCACGTACAACGATCCCGCCGACCTGGCGCACCGGCTCGCGTCCCTTGACCTGATTTCCGGCGGCCGGGCGGCATGGAACATCGTGACCACGGACAACGCCTGGACCGGCGCGAACTTTAGGCGCGGGGGATACCTGGACCACGCCGACCGCTACAAGCACGCCGAGGCGTTTGTGGAGACGGCCAAGCGGATCTGGGATTCCTGGGAAACCGCGGACGGGCCCGCACGCCGGGTGCTCCATGAGGGGCAGCACTACACGGTGGACGTGACGCCGCGCCTGCCGCGCAGCGCGCAGTACCGGCCGGTGCTCTTCCAGGCCGGCGATTCCCCGGAGGGCCGCAACTTTGCCGCCCGCCAGGCGGACGTCATCTTCTCGGCCCACCCCAAGTTCGACGACGCCGTGGAGTTCCGCAAGGACCTGGTGGAGCGCTCGCTGGCTGCGGGCCGGGGCGCCAACGCCGTGCAGATCATGCCGGCCAGTGAATTCATCCTCGCGCCCACGGGTGAGGAGGCTTTGGCGAAGAAGGAGTGGGTTCGGAGCCTGCAGATCGGGCCGCAGCAGGCCGTCGCGTACCTGGAGCAGTTCTGGGGGCGCGAGCTGTCCGACTACGATCCGGACGGGCCGCTGCCGGAGATCGACCCCGTGGTGGAGGAGACCTCCGAGACGCGCGGCAGCGGCTTCCATGGTGCGAAGGCGCGGCAACTGGCGGACCAGTGGCGGGCCGAGGCCAAGGACAAGGGGCTCTCCATCCGCCAGTTCGTTTCCTCGAAGACAGCCCGCATCGATGCCACGTTCACGGGCTCGTATGCAGCCGTTGCGGACCAGTTGGCGGAATACGCCCGGGTGGGTGCGGTGGACGGATTCAACATCTCACCGTGGCTCATTCCTACGGGCCTGGACGACATCGTGAACCACCTGGTCCCGGAGCTGCAGGAACGCGGCGTCTACCCCACGGAGTACGCCGGGAAGACCCTCCGCGAGAATCTTGGGCTGGAGACGCCGGTGCGTTCGGCCGATGAAGCTGCTGAGGCGGTCCGGGCGTCATGAGCGCGGGCCGCCTCCGCGGGTGGTTGCGGCGCTGGGTTCTTACCTCACGCCGCTACCTTGGAACGTTCGACGACGGCACCGGGGTGGGTGCCGCCGTCGGACCTTCGCGTGGGGCTGTCAGGCTGCAGCTGACGGTGGGGGAGCAGCGGCTGTAAGTTCCGCACTTGGCGGCATCGTTGCAGCTCCGGATGTCCCGCACTTCCGCTTGGGGATCAGGAGACCTGCAGGCCTCCGTTGATGTCATACGTGGCGGCCGTGATGTAGCCGGAGTCCTGGCCAAGCAGGAAGGCGATCAGGGCGGCGACTTCCTCGCGGGTCCCCACGCGTCCCATCATGATGCCCTCGGACATCTGGGCTTTGCGTTCGTCGGTAAGCGTGCCGCCCATGATGTCGGTGTCAATGGGGCCCGGTGCGATGGCGTTGACGGTCACGCCGAACTCTCCCACTTCGCGGGCGAGGGCGCGGGTGAAGCCGATGATTCCGGCCTTGGAGGCGCTGTATGCCACTTTGGAGTAGGTGCCGCCGCCGCGCTGGGCGGAAATCGATGAGATGCTCACGATGCGTCCGAGCTTGCGCTCGATCATGCCCTTGAGCACGCGCTGGGAGACGATGAACGTGCCCCGCATGTTGATCGCGAAGACTTTGTCCCATTCCTCCACGGTGGTCTCCATGAAAGGGGTCGGGGAGCTGATGCCGGCGAGGTTCGCGAGGGCGACGATGGGCGGGAGCGAATCCTCGATTTCGCTGATCGCGCGGTCCACGGATGCGGCGTCGGAGACATCCGCTCCCACTCCGATTGCCTTGACGGCACGGTTGGAGCCGATCTCTGCTGCTGCGGCCTTGGCGTCCTCGGCGTTGATGTCCAGGATGGCCACGGACCAGCCTTCGCTGGCCATCCGGTCTGCCGCGGCGCGGCCAATACCGCGGGCGGAGGCTGCCCCGGTCAGTACAACGGTGCGTTCGGCGGGAAATGCTGTGGTTGTCATGGTGCGTTCTTTCGTGGTGGTGGGTCAGGAAACTTTGGTGGTCTTCACTGCGGCCGCGGCGGCTACTGCCGGGTCCAGTGCGGCGTCGCCCTCAGGGCGCTTCCGTGCATAAAGGTAGGTGGCCACGGCCGTGACGCAGAGGCAGAAGGACAGGAAGAGGAGGCCGCTTTGGTTGTTCCCGGTGGCGTCCTTGAGCAGCCCGACGGCGTACGGGGCCACAAAACCGCCGAGGTTGCCCAGCGAGTTGACCAGGGCGAGGCCGGATGCTGCCGCTGCACCGGTGAGCGCGGCCGAAGGCATGGAGAGGAACGGGGCGATGGCGCCATAGATGCCCATGGCCGAGGCGGTCAGGGCGATGAGGGCCAGGACCGGATTCACCGGCAGCAGGTACCCGGCGGCGAGGAGTCCGAGGCCGGCCAGCAGCATGCTCACGGCCGTGTGCCAGGCACGTTTGCCAGTCCGGTCGGCCCGCTTGCTCCAGAAGTAGACGAAGACGGCGGCGATGGCGTACGGCACCATAACGATGAAGCCCACCTCTGTGGTGGAGAACTTTCCCAGTGCTGCGACGATGGTGGGCATCCACAGGCCCAGCCCGTAGATGCCGCAGACCAGGCCGAAGTACAGGGCGGAGTACACCAGGGTGCGCTTGTCCTTCAGCCCCGCCAGGAAGTTGTGGCTTCCTGCCTTTGACTTGGCGGCCAGTTCGGCATCCATGGTGGTGGCGAGCCATTCGCGTTCGTCCGGGTTGAGCCACTTGGCATCGCGCGGGCGGTCCGTCATCAGGATCGGGGTGAGCAGGCCGAGAAGGATGGCGGGGATGCCTTCGATGATGTAGAGCCACTGCCAGCCCTGCAGGCCCAGGAGGCCGTCCATCTGGAGGAGCATGCCGGACACCGGTGCGCCCAGGGCGTTGGAGATGGGCTGGGCCAGAATAAAGATTCCCAGGACGGTGACGCGCTGCGCCGCCGGGAACCACAGCGTCAGGTAGAAGAGGATGGCGGGGAAGAATCCGGCTTCGGCGGCACCGAGCAGGAAGCGGATGACGTAATAGGTGGTCTCACCGTTCACCAGGCACATGGCGGAGGCAAAGATTCCCCAGGTGATGAGGATCCGGGCCAGCCATTTCCGGGCGCCGAAGCGGTACATTCCGGCGTTGCTGGGCACTTCGAGCAGGGCGTAGCCGAGGAAGAAGATTCCGGCCCCGAGGCCGAAGGCTGCCGCGCTGAGGCCAATATCTTCGCTCATGGTGAGTTTGGCGAAGCCCACATTGTTCCGGTCCAGGTAGGCAACGAAGTAGAGCAGGACAATCAGGGGCATCACACGGCGGCGGACCTTGCGAAGCGTCCGTTCGCCGAGCTCGCCGAGCCCTGCGGAGGGCATCGAAAGTGAAGTCATCATCGACCTTCTGTTTGGTGGAGGCAATGCCCGGGGTGGGCGGCCGATCCAAGGGGGTGAGGGGAAATCCGTCGACGTGCTTAGAGTCTGATGTCTGACATCTGACGGAAGAACATGAAGGAGAGTCTAAGAGAGTGATCTGGGTAACGTCAAGAAAATATTGCGCCGGGAAGTCGGGGCGCCTTCCGCTGAAGGTCGGGGCCGGCCGCAGGCGGTCAGGCGTGGGGGTGGTGCACGTACTGTTCGTAGTCCCGGTACGTCTGGTCCATGTGTTCATCCATGGTCCGCCGCGCGAGTTCGACGTCGCCGGTGAGGATACTGTCCAGCACCTTCTGGTGGTACTCGATGGCGTGCACTTGAATCTCGGGGACGGCAGACGTTTCCCGCCGGGTCACGTAAAGCAGCTGTCCAAGCTGGGCGAACAGGGCCCGGACAAAGGGGTTGCCTGAGGCTTTGAGGACGGCGTCATGGAACGCTATGTCGGCCAGGACAAATTTCTCCAGGTCCCCTGCCTCGTGGAAGCGTTTCATGTCAGCGATGCAGCCACGCATCACCTCGGCATGCTCTGGCGTATACCGCTTGGCGGCGAGGGCGGCCGCGCCGGTTTCCACCATGCGCCGTACTTCGATGAGCCCCACCGACACCTGGTCTGCACCGTTTCCGTGCGATGCAGCCTTGAAGATGGCGTCCAGCCCGGTCCAGTTGTCCGTGGGGTTGACGAACGTCCCCCGGCCGGACCTGACGTAGAGGATATTTTGCGCCCGCAGCGCCTTGAGGGCCTCGCGCACCGTGAGCCTGCTGACGTCATAGGCCTTGGCGATGTCCGATTCAGGGGGGATGGCAGCGTGTGGCTGCAGCCTGCCCTCGAGGATCTCATCGAGCAGTCCGTCGACGAGGTCGTCAACGAGTGTCCTGCGGCCCATCGTGGCTCCTGCCGTCGGTTCTGCCCCGGTTCGGGTCCCTTCAACATTACTGTCGGAGGCAGCACTGATGAGGCATACGGGTGTTCCAGGTATTGGCAGGGTCTGGGTTGACACTCAGGTGTCCTACTTCAGGGGCTCTGGATGCTGGGGCGCACATCTGCCCGGGGCCAGGACATGGACGGGCTGAATGCGGCTCGTATACTGGCTAGGCGAGGAAGGCTTTGAATGATCCGAACAACCCCGTCCACCCAGTCAGCGCCAGAGATAGCTTATGAGTGGTTGAAAACCTATATAGCGGAGCTGCCGCGCGATGAGGAGTCGTTCCTTAACGAAGCCGTCCTGGCAAAGTCCACGGGAACTTCGCGTACCCCGGTTCGCGAAGCGCTGCTCCGGCTTGAGGCTGAAGGATTCGTCAAGCGCGTCCCCCATAAAGGTGCGTACGTTCCGCCGATATCAGACCCTGAGGTCCGTGCGATTCTCCAAGCGCGTTCGGTGGTGGAGAAGTGGGCCGTCCTCGGGCTGGGCGATGTACTTGAAGGGCAACTTGACGCACTCCAGCGCCTCATCGACCAGCAGAGGGACGCTCAGGACGAGCCGGCCCGGTTCATTGAACTGGACACCGAATTCCACACCCTGATGGTCCGCGCAGGCGGCAACCCGATCCTTGCCGACTTCTATTCTTCTCTCCGGCAGCGCCAGCTCCGCATCGGTGTCCTGGCCGTCACCCAGGGCGCCGGTCGCGCCGAACAAGTCCTCCGTGAGCACCAGATGATCGTGGATGCATTGCGAAAGCGCAGTGTCGAGTCGACGCATGAAGCCATTGACGCGCATCTGGACTCCACCCGGCTGGCGATCATCGGTTACTGACCTGTACCCGCAGACCGGGGCGGCGGCGCAGGCTCATACTAGGCGGGGTAAACGCTGATGCCGTCCCTGCACCCGGCAACGGGAACAGGGACGGCCTCATGGAGCGGACTGGACGTTCGGGGCTAGAACGTCCAGGGCATGGCGTCGTGGTTGAAGTCGCGGAACGATCCGAACTTTCCGGCGTTGAAGGCCAGGCCTTCGCCGTCACGGTCCCTGCAGGAAGTCACTTGGCCGAAGAACACCTGATGGTCACCGATGTCGTACTGGTGGACCACCCTGCACTCTGCTTGGGACAGCGCTCCGTTGATTACGGACAGGCCGCCCTCGGTGGTGTCGAACTCGCCGGCTTCGAAGCGTGTTCCGCCGCGCTGGGCGAACTGCCGGGCAACGGCCTCCTGCTTGGCGCCCAGGATGGAGATGGCGAATTTTCCGCTGGCCAGTACGGCGTCACCGGTGCGGGTGTTGAAGTTCAGTGAGATCATCAGGATCGGCGGGTCCAGGCTGATGGAAGTGAGCGAGTTTATGGTCATGCCGTACTGCTCGCCCCCGTGCTCAGTGGTTACAATCGCGACGCCGGTGAGGAACCTGCCCATGGTCCGTCGCATGGCCAGCCCGTCGGGGACGGTGAAGGCTGCTGGGGTGCCCATGTCAGTTCTTTCCGTTCTGGTAGTAGCGCACTTCGAACATCTTTGCGCCGTTCTCGGAGACCCAGGGGCCGTGTTCCATGCCTGGTGGACGGGTTGCCCAGTCTCCGGCATTGAAGGTTTTCCCGAGGCGCTGGTCAACGAAGGAACCTTCGAAGATGAAGACCTCTTCCCAGAAATCGTGGGTCAGGACACCGTTGGGGGAGGTGTCGGTTCCAGGTTCGAACTTGAGGATCCGGGTGACCGAGTCGTTCGAGTCGTCGCGGGCGAGGATGGCCTCGGACAGGCCCTCGATGTGGGGGTTGCAGGGGGTGAAGTCCACCGATGAGGTGGGGGTGAATTCGAATTCGGGCTTTGCCATGGCTAGTTGTCCTCCTTGCGGCCGTCCACGCCGTAGCCTGCGAGGAACTGGTCGAGTTCGGCGACCTGCGCTTCATAACCGTAGTTGCGGTAGGTGTATACGCCCTTGACGACGAAAGGGGCCCCGGCGTAGAAGAGCTCGTACTGCTGGTGGCGTCCGGCAAATTCGGAGCCGATGATGTCCCATGCCAGGCGGAAGAGCTTGATGCGCTCCTCACTCGGCACGCCGGGGGAAGCGATGTAGCGCTCCACGTCGGGGGCAGTGATGGGGCTCTTCATGTCCACGACACTGGAGGGCATCTGCAGGACGCCGCCGCCAACCAGGTCCCGCAGGATCGCCATGACGCGCGGGTAGGTTTCGGACTGCAGGCCCATGGCCCCGTACAGGGCACGCTTGCCGGGGACCAGCATGCCGGCGGAGTCGGCCTCGGCGGTGTACTCCGCGGCTAGCAATGCGGACTCCACGGAGGAAACCAGGGCGGCGAGTTCGCCGAGCTTCTCCTGGACACCGGGGATCTTATCGGTGCCGTTGACCTGGGTGACCTTGCGCGCCACCGCCGCTATGAACTGCAGCTTGGTGGTGAACCGGGTCTGGGCCTGCCAGTTGCCCAACGCGTGTGCTCCGGTTTCGAAGAACTGCCGGCGCAGGGTATCAACGTTCCGGTTGATGAAGACGCGGTCCCAGGGCACGAGGACGTCTTCGAAGATGACCAGGGCGTCGGGTTCGTCGTAGTGGCTGGTCAGCGGGTAGTCGAACTCACTGGTGGCCGCCGGGGCGAAGGGGCGGCGGCAGAGGAATTTGAGTCCTTCCGTGGCAGAAGGCAGGGCGAAGCTGATGGCGAAGTCCACATCATCCGGGCCCAGCGGCTTGATGCAGGTAACGAAGACTTCATCGGCAATCGCGCCGCCCGTGGCGAGCATCTGCGAGCCGCGGACGATCAGGCCTTCCTCGGTTTCCTTCACGACGCCTACCTGCAGGAAGTCTCCTTCCCAGCCGGACGCCGTCGTGGCGCGTGAAACCTGCGGCGGGATGATCGCGTAGGAAACGTAGAGGCTCTCGGCGAGGATCCGCTCGTAGTAGCGGCGGATGTTGCCGGAGAAATCCCGCTCTGAGTCCTCGAAGACCTCCGGGTGTGCGCCGAACGCAGCGAAGAAGGTGCCGACGTGGTCCGGGCTGCGGCCTACCCAGCCGTGGGTGTGCTTGGCCCACCGCTCAACGGCTTGGCGGCGCAGTTTCAGCTCCTCTGCCGTGCGGGGGATGCTGAAAACGCGGTTGGCGGTGCCGTTGATTTCGTCGCTGTGGTACTGCATGCCGTTCCCGGGGTCGGCCGCGATGTCGAACAGCTCGGCGATGGTGCCGATCACGTTGCGGAAGGCGGGGTGCTCGGCGACATTGTCGACCGCCTCCCCGTCGATCAATACGGTGCGCCCATCGTTGAGCGTCTTGATGTATTCGTCTCCGGTCCTCATGACTGGTGTCCTTTCGTGATGGTGTAAGTGTGGTCGATGGTGGTGCCGTCCGGGAAGGTGATTTCGATCCGCCATTCGCGGCCGTAGATGAAGTCGCCGCCGATGACGGGCAGTGTTCCGCCGAGGCAAACAAAGTCCCGTTCCCCGATGGGATTCCGTTCCAGGAGCAGTTCGACGACATTCGCCGGTGTCCGCAGCCCGTCCAGGGTGCCGTCCTGGTAGAGCCGGCCGTCCACCCAGCTGCGGGCGCGGCAGTCATCGAGCGACAGGGCCTGGATGTCGGGGATGGGGATGACAGTTCCGGCCACCGGTTTGGGGCACGCCCGCTTCGATTCACCGATGTCGCGGGTTTCGATGTGGCGGTCTGTGTGATCCGAGGCGATGCCGAAGTAGTAGCGCCCGTCATGCCGGATATAGAGCGGTTCTATTTCGCCCGAGGTCTCCTCGCCTGCGGCGCTCAGCTCCGTGGCAACGGTGACGGTGCTGCTCTCGACGGGATAGAACATTGGCACCTCGGGCGGGGGTGCGACGCCGATTGCGGCGAGTTCGTCGATGTGGTGCTGGACCGCGGCAGCGTCACGGCCGGTATAACCGGCGACGACGGCGTCGTAGTCGGTCAGTTCGATCTTCTCGCCGGTGCCGGCGACAGCGAACGTCAGGGTTTCCGTACTGGTCTTCATAAGGTTGCTTTCTTGCTCAGCGGGCCAGGCCCGAGTAATCGGTAAGCCGGTCGGCGATGACCGGGAACTCGCGGCGGGTCTCCTGGACAGAGTTCGGGTCGATGGTGGCGCGGAGGACCTCCTCGCCGGTTCCGGCCTCCGCCAGGAGGCGTCCGGCCGGATCCACGATGCGGCTGGTGCCGCCGAGTTCGACGCCTTCCTGGACGCCGGTGGCGTTGCAGGCCAGGACAAAGACTTGGTGCTCCACCGCGCGGGCGGAGGTCAGCAGCTTCCAGTGTTCACGGCGGGCAGCCGGCCAGGCAGCGGGAACCACCACGATCTCGGCCCCGCGCAGGCTGAGCTCCGACCACAGGCCGGGGAAGCGCAGGTCATAGCAGGTGGTGCCGGCCATCTTCCCGAAAGGCGTGTCTGCGACCGGGAGCGAGGTGCCGGGCGTGAGTAGATCGGCCTCCAGGGACTTGTAGCCGAAGACATGCAGCTTCGAGTACTCATGGACAACATGCCCTTGAGGGTCAACGAGGACCGACGTGTTGCGCAGCGCACCACCGTCGATGCGTTCGACGATGCTGCCAGCGTGAACGTAGGCGCTTAGGTCCTTCGCTACGGAGGCGCACATGCTGAGGGTCGGCCCGTTGAGCGTCTCCGACAGCGCCGGGTACTGGTCGAAATGGAAATAGCCTGCGCTCCAAAGCTCCGGCAGGACGATGAGGTCTGCCCCGGCCTGCTCGCGCAGGAGTTTTTCCGCGCGCTCAATGCGCTGGGTCTGGCTCTCAGCGTCCGGACTGGACAGCTGGACGAGTGCGATGTCCATGGTGCTCCTTCATGATCGGGGGCAGTGCCCCGGTTGGTCGTTAGCCGCGGTTTCCGTAGGCTGGGATGGCTTTGAGGACGGTGAGGGTGGAGTCGAGGTGGCTTCGAACGGCCACCGCGGCGGCCCATGGATCCTTGCTGCGGATCGCCTCGACAATGGCCCGGTGTTCGTCCACGACGTGATCGCTGCGGCCTCGACTGTCCTGGACCGCTGTGACCCCCATGCGTTGTTGCTTGATGCGCTGTGAATCGTAGACTTCCTCCAGCGCCCGGTTGTTGGCGGCGTGCACGATGTGTTTGTGGAAACTGATGTCGCAGTCGATGAACGCCACGGGGTCAGCCAGGCTGTCCTGCTGCTGCTGCAGGAGCAGTTCAAGTTCCCCGCCCAACCGGTCAAGCGATGTCACCTTCCGGACTGCCCAGTCTTCAATGACCTGCCGGACTTCCATCATGCTTTCAATGTCCTGCGCGCTTAGGGCTGGAACGTACGCGCCTTTGTGCGGGACCCTGCGAAGGAGCCCGGCGGCTTCGAGGCGCAGGAGGGCGTCACGGACGGGCGTGCGGGAAACTCCGGAAGCTTCCGCGATGGCGTTCTCGGTGAGGAAGGCTTCCTGGTCCCAAGGCAGTGCTGAGATTTCCCGGCGCAGCCACCGGTAGGCCGTTTCCGGGGCGGTCCGGGCGGGTTTCTGCAAAATACTCATGGGTCCTCTGTTCTGGTGCCTTCGCCGGTAATGCCATGGGTGCTGTTCGTGGCGGCGTGGCCGCCACGAACAGCGGCTATGTCATGGTTGTGCCACCTTGCGGGCCACCTGCTCGTCGAGGTCGCTCAGCTTCATGTCCTTGGTTTCCTTGGCGAAGGAAACCGAAACGATCGAGATGACACCCATAAGCACGAGATAGAGGGCGATCGCCTGGCCTGTGCCGAAAGCCTGGTACAGGGCCAGGGCAATGATGGGGGAGAGTGAACCGGCGATCAGGGAGGCAACGTTGTATGCGACGGACGTTCCGCTGTAGCGGACCTTCGTCGGGAACAGTTCGGAGAAGAATGCCCCGATGACCGAGCTGTAGGCGGCAAAGATCAGCAGGCCGCCGACGGCAGCGAGGACGATCATGACCGGCTGGCGGGTATCCAGGAGGGCGAAGAACGCGAAACCCCACACTACGGTGGCCATCGATGCGCCAATCATCATGGGCTTGCGTCCAATGCGGTCCGCGAAGATCGCCAGGATGGGGATCGCGATAACGGCGACGCCCTGGCCGATCATGACGGCGGTAAGGCCGGTCTGGCGGTCCAGTTTCAGGATCTCGGTGACGTAGGTGATGAGGAACAGCGAGTAGATGTAGAAGCCTGCGTTCTCACCCATCCGGCTGCCGGCGGCGATGAGAATCTCACGCCAGTGGCCGCGGAACAGCTCGGCCAGGGGCAGTTTCGCCTGCTTGGCGTGCTCGGCATCTGCCTTGGCCTGCGACGCCAGGAAGAGCGGCGTCTCCTGGACATAGAGGCGCAGGATCAGCCCGATGATCACGAGCAGGGCCGAGAGGCCGAAGGCGATCCGCCATCCCCAGGCCAGAAAATCCGCCTGGGGCATGACTGCCGACAGAACAGCCAGGACGCCAGCCGCCATGAGATTGCCCAGGGGCGGGCCCACGTTAGGCCATGAAGCCCAGAAGGCACGCTTGGTGCTGTCGTCGCTGTACTCGGAGACGAGCAGGACAGCGCCGCCCCACTCACCCCCGAGGGCGAAACCCTGCACCAGACGAAGGAACAGGAGGATCAGGGGAGCGGCGATACCAATGGACGCGTAGGGCGGGATAAAGGCGATCAGCGCAGTGGCCACGCCCATCAGGAGCAGGCTCGCCACAAGAGTGGACTTGCGGCCGTGCTTGTCACCCAGATGGCCAAGGACGATGGCGCCCAGGGGACGGGCGACGAAGCCAGCAGCGAAGGTGCCCAGGGCCAGCATGGTGCCGACCATCGGATCCGCGCTCGGGAAAAACAGTTTGTTGAAGACAAGGGCAGCAGCCGTGCCGTAGAGGAAGAAGTCGTACCACTCGACGGCGGTGCCGGCGAGGCTGGATGCAGCAACTGCGGGGAGGGAGGTGTGCTTACGCACCGCTCGCGCCTGTTGGGACACATTGCTCATGGAAATCCTCGATGGTTTTCAGGGTCGGTATGCCTTCTTCGCACCGTTGCGGAGGAGGCGTGGAGCCGGAGTTTGCCGACGGTCCGTGACTCAACTCACGTTGGCCATGAAAAGACTGTAGATCACTCGTATACAACCTGTCCACTATAAAAATACTCGTGGTGGACTGGCCCTTGACGACTGGTGTGATCTAGGTCAATACTAAGTGAATGCCTTTCACTAAAGAAACTGCGGCAACGACGCCGCGCGCCAGCACCGCGCCCAGGACGGAGCTGAAGAAGAACGCAATCGGCACTCGTGACATTGTGTTCATGCTGGTTTCTGCGGCAGCACCGCTGACCATAGTCGTCGGCATCGCCCCGCTGGCCCTTGCGGTTGGCGGAGTCGGTGCCCCCTCCATATACATTGCAGGTGCCTTGGGTCTTGCCCTGTTCGCCGTCGGATTCATGGCCATGACCCGATACGTCCGGTCCTACAGCGGGTTTTACGGCTACATCACCAAATCCCTCGGCCGCGTCATAGGCCTTGGCTCCGGGCTAACAGCCTGGATGAGTTACAACGGAATCCAGATAGGCCTGTACGGGCTTCTGGGCATCCAGGCGAATCTAGCCGTCAAGTCACTGACCGGCGTCGAATTGCCGTGGTGGCTGTACGCGGCCGTGGCGATCGGGGCCGTCTGGTACCTCGGCTGGCGCGGAATCGACGTGGGAGCCAAAGTCCTCGCAGTCCTGCTCACCCTGGAAACGGCGATCGTCGCGAGCGTAGCCATATTCGTTCTCGCCAAGGGCGGGGCGCAGGGCATCGGCTTTGACTCGTTCAGCCCCGATTCGATCTTCACGCCCCAGTTCGCCGCCGTCATAGCCCTTGGCTTCTCCGCTTTTATGGGGTTTGAGTCCGGCGCCCTCTACCGTGAGGAGGCCCGGGACCCCGACCGGAGCGTTCCCCGCGCCACCTACATCTCCATCGCCTTTATCGGCGCGTTCTACGCCTTCGCCGTATGGATCATCGTCCAGGCTTTCGGGCCCACGGCCATTCAGGAATTTGCGGCAGGGCATCTGGATGCTGGCGACACCGCCTATATCGCAGCCGGCAACTTCGCGGGGGAGTGGTGCGTGAATCTGATGAGCGTGCTGATCGTCACCAGCATCTTCGCCGCCCAACTCTCCTTCCACAACACCATCAACCGCTACACCCTTTCCCTAAGCCGGGAGGGCATTTTCCCCAGACGCTCTGGCCGGATCAGCCCCCGCTACGGCACGCCGTCGGTGGCAGGAATCGAACAAACCGTGCTCTCTCTGGCCCTCGTGGCCGGCGCGGCGCTGCTCCAGCTGGACCCCTTCACGCAGTTTCTCATCTGGACCAACAGTCCGGGCGTCATCGGGATCCTGCTTTTGCAGGCCCTCACCGGGATTGGCGTCGTGGTCTTTTTTGCCCGCCATAAGAAGCACCGGCCCCGGTGGTACGTGATTCCCTCGGCCGTCGCCGCGACCCTGATCATGTGCCTCGTAACGTACCTGATGGTGGACAATTTCGAGTTGATCAGCGGCCTTCCCGACGGTGACCCCATCAATACGGCCCTTCTGATAATCGCCCCGGCAGTGATCATCGCCGGTGCCATTCTGGCCATGGTCCTGCGCCGGGTGAACCCTGGCGCATACCAGCGGATCGGTCATGCAGTGTGAGGCCCCGAGATTAGCCTTGCACTATGCAAACGCCCGAAGAGACTCCCCGGATGGGACGGCCACGGACCCCGAGGCTTTCACGAAAGACCATTGGCCGGGAAGCGCTGGCCATGTTCGAACAGGAAGCAACCCTGTCAATGCCACGCCTGGCAGAGCGCCTCGGAGTCCGGCAGTCCTCCTTCTACAAGCACGTCACGGGCCGGGACGACATCATCGAACTGGCTCGAGGATCCCTTGCCGACCGGGTCCAGGTCCCGGCGTCGGCTACCGGGAACCTGGACGAGCTCATCCGGCAGATCTTCGAAGCACTCAGAAGCGCCTACAGCCTGGCGCCGGCGCTTCTGCCGCTGCTGCTCACCCAGCCTGTATCCCACCCGGACGCGCTGTCCCTCTACAACAAATTTGCCGGTGCCCTGACACATGCCGGGGTGCCTGAACACCTCGTTATCCCGACCTTGGAAACCCTCGACAGCGCAGCCATTGGTGCCAGCCTGGACGCCATGACCATGGAGTCCGCCTGGAACATCTCCGAGGCCCAGCGGACGGATTTCCCCCACCTGTCCGCGGCCCAGCAAGCCGTATCAACCAGCCAAACGGACCGCTTTGCGTTCCTGGCCGACGTCCTGTCAGCCGGACTGAAAGCCGCCATCACCGACAACACCTGAGATTCACCGGTGTTAGCCAGAATCCCGCAACACCACAGGAGTAATGCTTTGAACACCGCCTGCCCAGTCGACACCGTCATCCTCTCATCGAGCATCCTTTACGGTGGAGAACTCGAAACGATAGCGGGCTTCATCGCCGTGTCAGGGAGCCGCATCGCGGCCATAGGGCCGACGGCGGCAGCAGGGGAGTGGATTGCAGGTGCCGCCCAGGTGATCGATGTGGGGGACGCCACTGTTACCCCGGGGCTGATCGACGCCCACATCCACCCGATACTAGGCCTCAGCATCGCGCGCGGCCTGGACCTGAACGGGATCACAGAACTCCACGCCGTCCGGGCAGCACTTGCTGAATATGCCGCAGCAACATCCCACCATGTTGGCAGCGACTGGATATTTGCCTGGGGCATGGATCCGGTGATCTTCGGCGAGGCGGAGTTCAGCAACAGCATCTTCGAAGGCTTCCTCGACGGGGAACTTGTCTACATCACACTTTTCGACGGGCACGCAGCCTTGGTATCCGACGCCGGGCTCAGCCAGGCAGGAGTGACTGGCAGGGAAGAATTGGACAGTTCCGGATTCGTCGGTTTGTCCGCCAACGGAACGCCGAATGGCATGTTGTACGAGATGGCCGCCATGGACCTCGTGCAGGCTAAGCTCCCGCCGCTTTCCTTCGACGAGAGGGTGGAAGAACTCGACCGCCTGCTGCGCGCCATGGCCGAATCCGGTCTCGTAGCCGGGCAGATGCTGGACTTCGGCCATGCCGACTCCCTCGACATCCTGGAGGCCCTGGAGGAACGGGGAGACCTGGCCATCCGCCTCAGGATCTCGCCGTGGGTCATGCCCGGAGCCACTCAGGAGGACCTGAATGCACTCCTGGCCATGCAGGGCCGCCACGGCCGACGCTGGCACGTGCGTGGTATCAAACTCATGATGGACGGCACGATCGACAACGGCACCGCCTGGCTGTTCGATCCGGACTCGCACGGAGAATCCCGGCACCCGTTGTGGCCCCAGCCTGCCGAACTCGCGGCGGCCATGAGGTTTTTCCACTCGAATGGGATTCCCACCGCTACCCACGCCATCGGGGACAAAGCCGTCTCCTTCATTGCCCAGACCATCGCCGCCCTTCCCCGGAACGGGACAGTGCACCGCATTGAGCACATCGAATCCATCCCCGACCAGGTGCTGGCCCAGATCATTGACGCCGGCGCCACCACCAGCCTTCAGCCAACCCACTGTGCCCTGTACAGCCGCGCTGACCACACCGACAACTGGTCACGCCGCCTCGGCGCAGACCGCGCTAACCACGCATGGCGCGCCCGCGACCTTCGGGACGCCGGAGCGGTCGTTGCCCTCGGCTCAGACTGGCCCATCGCGCCCTTCGACCCCCGCAGTATCATCGCCGCTGCCCAAACACGCCGACCAGCTGGCAGACCCGACGTCGAACCAGTACAACCCCGGCAGGCACTTTCTGCACGCGCAGCCTTGGAAGGCTACACCAGCCAATACTGGGAATCCGTTGGCGAAAAGGGAGGCACCTTAGTCGTAGGCGCGCGGGCTGATCTGACAGTATTTGGCCTGCATCCGCTGACCACGGCCCCCGACGAGTTCGCGTTGGCTCCTGTCCTCCTCACCATGGTGGATGGGGAGATCGTCTCCGATCACAGAACAGCGGCAGCGGCCGCCGGTTCGAGCACTTGAACCGCTCGATCGAACAGACTTATATGCGGAGGCCACTTAGGACCAAGCGGGCGACGAGCGGCCGTGAACTGACTCTCATCTCCCCGAGCCGTTCTGTAGACCTGTCGTATACAAGAAGTCTATAATTGATCCATGACCATCGCCCATGGGACGCGATGAAGCGGCCCAGCGTAATCATCGACAGGGGTATTAATCATGACCTTAATTCAGAAGTCAGAAACAACACTCGAAGTAGACGCCGATGACGCCTTCACGCTTCAGGAAGACCTTGGCGCGGCAGTGGCAATTGCTTCGAGTGCCTGCCTCAACCGCGGGGGCGGAGTGCTTGTTACGCAACACGACTACTGGTCTTTCACTGTTTCCGTGTCCCCGAACATCCCCAATGGGCACACCGTCCAGCGACAGGCCTGGCGCCTCGCATGTTAGCCGGAGAAGCTTCGACCATGCCCGGGCCTCCTGTGGGCTCAAGAGTCTTCGCTCCCTGCGCCGTGGATCCTTGGGGCATGTACCAAGGAAATGAAGATTCTCCCCGAGAGGGTAAGGCGCAAGGTTGGCTGGTACCCGAGGCATCAGTACGCATTTGGCCAAATTCCCAGGAGCTGTGAGTCCGTTGGACGCCTGAGACGATGGCTGCCATTCTTGCGCGAAGGCCTGAAACGGACTAACTATGCTTGGTGGTCCCACATAAGAGCGGTCCCCGGCCAACCACCCTTTTGCGCGGTTTCCTCGTCAAGGCCGGCTGGTCCCCGGAAGGATTCGATCATCGGCGGGCCTACATATCGGCGCATTTCTTCCGAGGAGGGCACGGGTGCGCCCACTGCCGCCAATGCTTTGGCGGCACTGGCTATCACCCCTGCTGCCGAATCCAGAAGGGTTCCGTCCAGGTCGAACAGAACGCAGCTGAACGCGATCGCTGGGGTCTGGTTCTTCTGTTGCGGAAGTATCATCAGTCTTTGGGCCCTTCGGTCTGTGAGCCGTGCTTGGTTCACGGGTGTTGGCGGAATTTCTGGCTTTGAAGGGTGAACATGGATCGAGCAAGCCTTGACCAGATCGATCAGAGAATTCTTTCGGAGCTGATGAAGAACGCCCGTGTCAGCCATGCGGAGTTGGCCTCGAAGGTCCTGCTTTCACGGAACGCCGTGCGGCAGCGGATCGATCGGATGGAACGGCAGGGGTACATCCAGGGTTACACCATCGTTTCGGGTACGCCGGGCCAGGGTGCTGTCTCCGCATTTTTTATGATCTACCGGAAGGACCGGGTCCGCGGTTCAGACGTAATCGCCGTACTGCAGTCCATCCCGGAGGTTGTTCTTTGCGACGTGGTAAGCGGCGATTTTGATCTGTTGGTGCGCGTCGAGGCGCGGTCGCTGGAGCGGATTCAGGATATTTGGGAGCAGATAGCTGCGCTTCCCGGGGTAACGGACACGGTCACTGCGATGACTCTGTCCAGCTATGTCCGGCGGAGTCCTGGCGGGGCCAGGCCGGCGCTTTAGCTCCCCGGGCATGTCAATCTCCGGCGTCCGCCCGGCCGCGGAGCCCAGGAATGTTCGGGCTGCTTGCCGGTCCATCAGTCTTTGGAGGGACGGGAAGTCCCGTCCCTCCAAAACCCTGTTAGCGCCTGATGCAGATGACCTTTGGCTGAGTCATCTCCTCGTAGGCGAAGCGGACGCCTTCGCGGCCCATGTTGCCGTACTTGGAACCACCAAAAGGCATACCGTCAAAACGGTAGTCCGAGGAGTCGTTGATCATGACTCCTCCTGCGTCAAGACGGCTCGCGGCGTCCATGGCTTTGTCCAGCGAGTTCGTGAATATCCCCGCGTGAAGACTGAACTCGATGGCATTTGCGACATCTACTGCTTCGTCAAAGGTGTCAAAGGGCTGGAGCATGACCACCGGACCGAATACTTCTTCCTGCCAGATCCTGCTGGCGGACGGGACGTTCTCCAGAACCGTGGGCTGAAGCACGTTGCCCTCGTAGGTGTTACCGGCGATGCAGGCAGCACCGCCGTGAATGGCCTCATCCAGCTTTGCTTTGAGCTGGCTCAGGGCACGGCCGTTGATCATTGGACCAACATCGGTGTGCTCCTCACGTGGGTCGCCGGCGACCAGGCGGGCAGTTTCCTGCAGGAAACGGTGGCGGAACCTGGCATACAAGGGATGGGCGATGAGGATGCGCTGCACTCCAACGCAGTTTTGCCCTGCAGCCCAGAAGGCACCAGAGACGCAGGATTCCACTGCGGAGTCGAGGTCAGCATCTGCCATCACGATCACAGGCGCATTTCCGCCCAGGTCCATGGAAAGCTTTTTCAGCCCTGCGGTGTGTGCGATGCTCTCGCCGGTCGAGAAGCCCCCGGTGAAGGACACCATCCTGACGTCACGGGCCTTGATCATGGCTTCAGTCACCTCCCGGCCCCCGTGGACCACACTGAGGATGCCTTCGGGAAGGCCGGCCTTGGCAAGTGTGTCCGCGAGCAGTTGCGCTGACAAAGGAGTCAGCGCGGAAGGTTTGAGAATGACCGCGTTGCCGCCGGCGATGGCCGGGCCGATCTTGTGCACCACCAGGTTCAACGGGTCATTAAAGGGGGTGATCGCGGCTATGATCCCCAGCGGTTCACGTGAATACCAGCCCGTCCTGTCCTCTGAGCCCTCGTAGGAGTCAAAGGGGATCATTTCCCCGGCGTTACTGCGGGCTTCGGCTGCCGACAGACGAAGTGTATTAACTGCCCGCCGGACTTCCTTGCGGGCCTGTCGGATGGTTTTGCCGCTTTCGGAGGTAATAGTCCGTGCGAACTCCTCGCACCGCTCCTCAACGTCCGCCGCAGCAGTGTCCAGGATCTTTCCGCGGGCATGGCGGGACAGTGTCCGGGCCCTTCGGGCACCTTCGCGGGCGACGTTGAGGACTTCGTCCACGGCAGACAGGGATGTGAGCGGGACTGCGCCCACAATCGTCCCGTCGTAGGGGCTTTCTACCTCATGGAACGAAGGCAATGCCTCCTCCATGGCTTCCACGCTCGTCTTATACATGCGCGGCCACCCGGTTCTGCTTGGCATGCATGGCAATGATGTCCGAGAGCAGTGCGTATGCTGTCTCCATCCGCCCGGCTCCAGGTCCGGAGACCGTTACCGGACCGAGGAGATCAGTGCTGAAGGATACTGCGTTGGTAGCGCCGGAGATACCTGCCAGGCCGTGATCCAAGGGCAGGGCAACCGGTCCGACGGCGGCCGTTACCGTTCCGTCAGGCTTGCGTTCTGCTGACCCCACCAGTTTCCAGCGCAGGCCTTCGCGTGCTGCCTCGCGGATATCCTCGGGTGTCAGGCTGGAAATGCCCTGCCGCTGCACGTCGGCCAGCTGGATGCGCGCTCCGAGGAGTTCATTGGCGAGAATCAGAACCTTAAGCTGCACGTCATAGCCCTCAATGTCTGCAGCCGGGTTCGCCTCTGCATAGCCGAGTTGCTGTGCTTCGCTGATGGCCTCGTCGAAGGCCAGTCCGGCTTCCATTCTGCCCAGCACATAATTGCTGGTGCCGTTCAGGATGCCTTCGAAGCCGTTCAGCTTCAGGCCGGCAAACATCTTTTTCGCCAGCCGGATGACCGGGGTGCCGCTCATGACAGCACCCTCGAACTCAAAGTGCACGCCGTTCCGCTCGGCGAGTTCGGTCAGTTCGGTTCCCCTCAGTGCTACCGGGCCCTTGTTGGTGGTGCACACACTCTTGCCGGACTCCAAAGCCCACTGCACGTGGGAGACTGCCGGTTCGCCGTCGTCCGGGTTTGTGAAGGTCGCTTCGCAGATGATGTCAGCGGTGCAGCTGCGGATCACGCGCTCATTGTCCGGCTCAGCTGATCCGCCATGCTCAGCGAACGTCTCGCTGCCTGTGCCCAGCCCCAGGGCCATGGCCAGGTCTATTCCTTCGTCCTGCACCAGCGAACCGAGGCGCAGATCCGTTATGGCCACCACCCGGAGCCCGAAGCCCAGCTGTTTTCGGAGGTCTTCTCCGCGGGTGGCGATCAACTCGGCCAAGGTCCGGTTTACGCCGCCGAATCCGATCAGGGCAATGTCGTAGGTGGTCATCATGCTCCTTCAGTCTGTTACGTCAGTGCTCCCATCCTGTGTCCTGTTGGCGTCAGGGCAGCCATGTGCATCTGCCCGAAATCGATGTCGAAGCGACCAGAATGATGACGAAGTGACAGCCCACGGGAAAGTAACATCTGCGCAACATAGACATGATTTTATGTTTTTGATGACTAAGCGCCCCATTTGGTGTTACCTTCATCACCATCGGTGCACAGTCCTTCCCGAGCCAATCCGGTCACCAGGAGCGATGCGCCATACATGCCCCACCCCTTTCAACACCGGAGGCACTCTTGCAACCCCCAACTCCCCTTGTTCTTGACCAACAGCCCGACTCGCCGCCCGCTGCAGAGCCCGGACTTCGACGCTCCATGGGCCCGCGCCACCTGGTGATGATTGCCATGGGCGGCGTGATCGGCTCCGGGCTGTTCCTCAGCTCCGGCTACACCATCTCCCAGGCGGGCCCACTCGGCGCGGTGATCGCCTACCTGGTAGGTGCGTTCGTTGTGTACTTGGTGATGGCCTGCCTCGGTGAACTCGCCATCGCGTACCCGGTTTCCGGCGCCTTCCACATCTACGCCGCACGCTCCATCGGCCCCGCCACCGGATTCGCCACCGCCTGGCTGTACTGGCTCTGCTGGGCCGTGGCCATCGGTTCCGAATTCACCGCCTCCGGCCTGCTTATGCAGCGCTGGTTCCCGGACGTCGACGTCTGGGTCTGGTGCCTGGTCTTCGCCGCGGTCCTCTTCGGCTTCAACGCTGTCTCTGCCAAGTTCTTCGGCGAGTCCGAGTTCTGGTTCGCCATCGTCAAGGTCGCCGCGATTATCGGGCTCATCGTCCTGGGCGGCGCCGCCCTGTTCGGGTTCCACCCTCTCAGGGGCGGGGGAGAACACCCCTTCCTCTTTGAGAACTTCGCCACCGAGGCCGGCCTGTTTCCCAACGGCTTCACCGGCGTCCTGGTCACCGCACTTGCGGTCTTTTACGCTTTCTCCGGTTCGGAACTGATCGGCGTTGCAGCAGGCGAAACCAGGGACCCCGCCACCAGTATCCCCAAGGCCATGCGAACCACCGTGATCCGCCTGCTCATCTTCTTCGTTGGTGCCATCGCCGTCATCGCAGCCACCATTCCCTACAGCGAGGTAGGCCTGGACGAGAGCCCGTTCGTCACCGTTTTCTCCTCCATCGGGCTTCCGTTCGCTGCCGACGTCATGAACTTCGTCATCATCACCGCCCTCCTGTCAGCAGGCAACAGCGGCCTCTTCTCCTGCGCCCGCATGCTCTACTCCCTCGCCGACGAAGGCCACGCACCCCGCGCCTTCAAGAAACTGACAGGCCGCGGTATCCCGCTGATCGCGCTCTCGGTGAGCATGGTGGGCGGTGTCGCCTCCTTGATCAGCAGCGTGGTTGCCCCAGAGACGGTCTACCTGGTCCTGGTCTCCGTGGCAGGATTCGCCGTGGTGGGTGTCTGGATGTCCATCACCGCCTCACACTTCTTCCACCGCCGCGCTTTCGTCCGCAACGGCGGCGACGTTTCCGCCCTCGCCTACAGGGCGCCGCTGTTCCCGCTCGTGCCCATCCTGGCATTCACCCTGTGCGTAGTTTCCCTGGTTGGTATCGCATTTGATCCCACGCAGGTCGCCGCGCTTTACTTCGGCATTCCCTTCGTGGCTGCCTGCTATGGATTCTTCTACCTCAGGTACGGGCGCAAGGCCAGCCTTGAGAGAGTGTCCTGACCGTTAGTACGTATAGGGCGGTATTGGGGGCCGGCAGCTTCGGCTGCCGGCCCCCAATACCGCCTGTTCTTGTCCAGGTGAGGCCGCTATCCAGTCCTTCGCAGCCAGCCGGGATTGTGCCTGCGCCGGGATAGGCTGGATTGGCGGAAGGAGCAATAACGGTGGATACCTCCCCGGAAGCATCATCGATGGCACAGGGACTTCGGATAGTGCGGCTGGTTGCCGACCGGGAGAAATCCGGCAGGCAACTCTCCGGGGTTTCACAGCTGGCCGCCGAACTGCAAATGGAGCAGAGCAGGGTTTCCCGCCTGACACGGGAACTATGCGATCTGGGGCTGCTGGAGCGCCAGGACCGCGGCCCCTTCCGCGTCGGGCCGCGGTTTTTCAGCCTTGGTGCCTCCCTTAATACAGGCTGGGTGCGGGCGGCCGCGACCGAGTTGGAGCAGCTCGGCGCTGTGGTGGGGCATCGAGCCCGCATTTCCGTCCTTGATGGATATCGCGTCATCCTGCTGCGGGCCTCCAGCACCGACGCCGTGGCAGGCGGCTTCGTGAAGCCCGGCATGGTGACACCTGTCTGGTGCACCGGGGCAGGGCGTGCCCTGTTATGGGATTACAAGGAACGAGAAGTTCAGGCGCTGCTCAAAGACGTGAATTTCATTGGTGTTGGAGGCCCCGAGGCTGCACACTCCACAACCGAAGTGTGGGAGCTGATGGTTCGCGACCGCGGCACCGGATATGTTGCCGCAGTGGAGGAATTCGAACATGGCATTGCTGAACTGGCGGTCCCCGTCCGCGAGGCAGGCGGAGGCATCGTTGCCTCGCTCAGTGTCCTTGGCGTCCGCGCCGCTGTGGCATCGAACGCTACACATATCGCTGCGGTCCTGGCTGACGCTGCCGAACGGCTCGGTTCGGTGCCTTTAGATCAGCGCGTTCCTCTGCAAGTGACCGCGCTGTCGAGCTGACAAAGTTCGCCCCATCGCCTGACCCGTCCCTGGGCAAAGGCTACGCGCCAAGCTTCTCGGCAACGTAGCCCAGGGCCTCCTCCAGTTGCTTTCCCTGCACCATCAGAACTTCCGCGCAATCTTTTTGCCGGGGTTCCAGGCGCACTTTGGGGCCGACAATCTGCAGGGCGGCCACGACGTCTGCCTTGAAGTCCCGAATAGGCACGGCAAGCGAGTAGAGGCCCGGTTCCGCCTCCTCGTCAACGATGGAGTACCCGCGCGACCGCGCCTGGTTCAACCGGGCCAGGAAGTCCTCCACGCTGGTCGGCGTATTTGGTCCATGGCGGACAAACTCGACACCGGAAAAGACGGTATGCACTTCCTCGTCGGACGCTTCCCACAACAGCGCCTGGCCGGCATCGCTGCAGTAGGCGGGGTAGGGCCTCCCCAGCCAGGACCCCACCATATTGCTGCTCTCCGGGACACTTTCACCGATGGTGACCGTGCTGTTTCCGCTGAGCACGCCAAGGAAGCAGCCCTCGTCGGTCTGCCGGGCAAGGCTGTTGAGGGCAGCGGCACCATCAATCTCCAAGCGCCGCCCGGACAGCAATTGCGCGTCCGTGTACAGCGACCAGTCCAAGGCGAAGCCGCGCTGCGATGTGCGGCGCAGGAAGCCTTCAAGTTCGGCAGTGCGCAGGCTGCGCGACACCTGGCTCCGATCCTTACCCAGATCTGCGGCAATGTCAGCTACCGTTCCCCCGGGAAACCCCTGTGCATGCCGCGATCCCGCTGCCAGAACGGCCATGATTCCCCGGCCCATGCTGGACATCTTTGACATACGTCCGATTCTAAACGAGCCACTGTTTCACGAGATGGCGAACACCCTTGCCGGGAAGCCACTGCCACCCAGAGGCTTAGCCCAGGCTGCGACGACTACAGCACCGGCTTCCGGAAGTCCGTCCAGGTTGGCCAGCAGTTCGATCTGCCAGCGGTCCTGTGCCAGAACGTAGGTTTCGAGGCTGAAGTCCTGCATGGACGTGGCAAGACCGGGATCTGTGTCGGTTTGCTCGTGGCCCACGGCGGCAACGGACCGCTGTTCAATCAGAAAGGCAAGCACCTCCTGGGACCAGCCGGGCGTGTGGCTCAAGCCCTCAGCATCCCGGTTAGCCATTGCTTCCGGGTCCGGCCAACGCCTGCTCCAACCGGTGCGCAAGGCCACGAAGGCGCCCTCCGGGATGGCGCCGTTCCGGCTCTCCCAATCCTGAACATCCTTCAGGACGGGGGTGGCATCGGGGTTGCCGCTCACGCGGTCAGTAATATCCAGAATTACAAGTGGAAGGATCATCTCCTCCACCGGAATCTGATCCAGTGTCCTGCCTCCGCGGATAAAGTGAGACGGCGGATCAACGTGAGTTCCCCACTGCCCAACGATCGAGTAGCGATGGGCAGTAAAGCCATCGCCTTTCTCCACATCGAAAAGTGCTTCCCGCACTTCATTCGGGAAGGCCGGGAAATGTGGCTGGCCCGGGTGGAACGAATGAGTCAGATCAGTAAAAGACGCGCCTTGCAGCAGGGACTGCAGGCCAGCCCAAATGCCAACGGCAGTGGTTCCTGTCAAGATGCCACCGCTCCTTCACAGTCTTCAACCTGGGCGCCGGCCGCAACACTCACCGGCCCTGTCAGTTCAATAACGGGCAGCTCCCATGGATGGATATCCACGATCTGCCGAACGAACTGTTCCACCACAGCGTCATCAAGGGCGGCACTGAAGTAAGTGGTGTAAACGAAAGTCGGCGAGAAGGTTTGTTCTCCCACTTCTCCCAGCGTGGGGGTAGCTCCAGCGGCGCACGTGAAACCCTCGAAGCCAACCCCGGATTCGAAGACATGCTTGTAGTTGCCGAAGTCCCCCAGATCCTGGAACTGCTCCACAACCTGAAGCAACGTGGCAAGCCCTCTGTCCTTCGTCAACGCCGCCACCTCGCCGGCCGTTATCTGCCCGAACGTCTCGGCACTGATGGGCCAGTGGACCCTAAGTTTGCGGACTGAGTTCATGTGGACCTTCACTGGCGTTTCTCTTCTCTTTTGAGGTTATGTGACCATCGTTACACAGCTGGACAGTCATTACAAGCATAAATAAATGCTTATGACGAATGTAGGTTAGTGCGCAAAAAGGGTCGACGGCGGCACTCAGGTGAGTGCCGCCGTCGACCCTTCCTAGGTGACAGGTGGATGTAGCCGCCCTAAGCCACCGTGGCGTCCACCACCTGTGATTCAGCGGAAGCTTCGCGCCGCTCAGGCCCCGAAGACGGATGGGCAGCCACGGCCGCCGCATGCTCGGCCAGCACACCCGTCTTATGGCGGATCTTCAGCCGGTAGAGCAGGGCCCCGCCGCCGGTGACGGCGGCCACGAAGATCACCCCGCCCCACTGCAGGTACCACTCAAACGGCGGCACCGAGTTATAGATTTCCGGCCGGGGCCACACCAGGTTCAGGGTCATGGCGCCGCCCCACACGACCGCGAGGATGTTCACTGGCAGCCCCCACTTGCCCAGGCTGAAGCCGGGCTCGGAGCCGTCGTCCGCGAGCGGCCACTTCTTCTGCAGCCGCTTGCGGAGCAGCGGAACGGTGACCAGCAGGTAGGACAGGTAGATCAGGACGATGCTGATGCTGGACAGGATGGTGAAAATGGCCGGCTGCATGACGTTGACCAGCAGCGGGATGACGGCAATCACGCCGATCACGATCGCGGCGATGGTGGGGGTCCTGCGGACCGGGTCCACTTTGCTGAGCTGCCGGCTGAATGGGAGGTTGTTGTCCCGGGCCATGGCGAACATCATCCGGATTGCAGCGGCATGTACAGCGAGGGTGCAGACCACTACGGCCACAACAATGCATGCCAGGAAGGCCTTGCCGAAAGGCCCGCCCAGGACAGAGAGCACAATGTGCTGCAGGCCGCCGTCGGCAGCTCCCACCTTGGGGTCGGCAAGGTCTGGTGCCGCAAGGATGCCGAAGAGCAGGATGAGGCCACCGAGCACGAAGGACGCCGTGACGGCACGGATGATGGCCTTGGGGGCCGTGCGCTTGGGATCCTTGGTCTCCTCGCCCAGGGAGCTTGCGGTGTCAAAGCCGTACATCACATAACCGGACGCCATGGCGCCGATCAGGAACACGCCGAAGAAGCCAAGATCGTGGCCTTCGCCGAAGCCGGCGGTCTCAAAAAAGACCTCCGGTCCCCGCACCACGTGCCAGGCCAGTGCGAGGATCAGCAGCACCGCGGCCACCAGCTCCACGAAGACACCGATGCTGTTGATCCTGGTCATGAGTTTCACGCCGAACGCGTTGATGAGGGTTGAGATGGTGATCATGATGGTGGCCAGCACCACCCCGTTCATGGCGAAGTCGTAGGGGCCGGTACCGTCACCAACAAACTGGAAGCCGGACCAAAGCTGCGGCAGCGTGATCTGCAGGGCCAACGCCACGGACCCCAGCGCCATGATGGAGGACAACAGCAGCAGCCAGCCGGCCAGCCAGGACGACGTCCCGGACGCAAGCCGCTTGGCCCAGTTGTACACCGATCCGGCCACGGGGTAGCGGCCCGCCAGTTCGGCAAAACACAAGGCCACCATCAGCTGGCCGGCGAACACGAGGGGCCAGGACCACGCGTACGCGGGGCCGGCCATGGAAAAACCAAAGTAGAACAGCTGAAAAACACCGGTGAGGATGGAGATGTAGCTGACACCTGCTGCGAAGCTGGCAAACTTGCCGATGCTCCGGTCCAGGGTCTGTGTATAACCAAATTCGTCCATGCCGCTTGAATCAATACTCTTGCTGGGTTCCGCCATGTGGGACTCCTAAATCAGAAAAGCACGATAGTGATGACCGGCCGGCCGTGGCGTATGCGAAAGTATGCCTTGCCGCCGGACCCCGCCGCTCAGGCGAGGGACGCGGTGAGCTCCATTTCTTCGATGGCCATGGTTTCGCCGGACCGGCCGGTGCGGATCAGGTCCGCCCGGACCAGATCAGCACAGCGCTCGCCGATCATCATGACGGTGATGTTGGGGTTGACGGTGATGTGCTCAGGCATCACCGAGGCGTCGGCGACGCGCAGCCCCGTAACGCCCTTGACCCGCAGCTCGGGATCCAGCGGCGACATGTCGTCGTCCACCGGCCCCATCCGCACGGTGCCCACCGGGTGGTACACGGTGTTGTGGGTCTTGCGGATGTAATCCCGCAGTTCCTCGTCGGTTTGGGCCTCGACGCCGGGCGACAGTTCGCGCCCGGCCCATTCGGCCATCGCCGGCTGGGCGGCGATTTCCCGGGCCTTGCGGATGCCGGCCACCATCACCCGCATGTCATGCCCTTCGGGGTCCGTGAAGTAGCGGGGGTCCACCATCGGCTTGTCCCGGAAATCCCGGCTGCGCAGCCGGACCGTGCCGCGGGAGCGGGCGTGCGTGACGTTCGGGGTGAGGCTGAAGCCGTTCTCGGTGGTGGGGTAGCCGTGCCGCAGGGTGTTCATATCGAACGGGACCGAGCCGTAGTGCATCATCAGGTCGGGGCGGTCCAGGCCGTCCTCGGTGGGGGTGAAGATGCCGATCTCCCACCACTGGGTGGAGGTCTGCACCATGGGCTGTTTGGCTTCGAACTGCACCACGCCTTCCGGATGGTCCTGCAGGTGCTCGCCCACGCCGGGGGAGTCCACCAGGACCTCGATCCCGTGCTGGGCGAGGTGCCCGGCAGGGCCGATCCCGGAGAGCATCAGCAGCTTGGGTGAGTCGATGGCGCCGGTGGACAGGATGACTTCCTGCCGAGCGGAGAGCCGGTGGGTCCGGCCGAACGCCGAGTCCACCACGTCCACGCCGGTGCAGCGCTTATCCGCGTCAAACACCAGCTGGCGGGCGCGGAGGCCGGTCAGCAGGGTGAAGTTTTCCCTTTCAATGATCGGGTGGATGTAGGACACCGAGCTGGAGGCGCGGGTGCCGTCCGCCTGGCGGTTGATCTGGAAGAAGTTGGCACCGTTGACCACCGTGGTTCCGGTGTTGAACTTCGCGCGGGGGATTCCGGCCTGCTCGCACGCATCCAAAAGCGCGACGCCGGCAGGATCGGCCGGAGGCACGTTCATCAGGTGCACGGGGCCTGAGTCCCCGTGATGGGGTGCGTCCGGGCCGGCATCCTCGTTGGTTTCCAGCCTCTTGTACAGCGGCCAGGCGGCGTCGGCATTCCAGCCGGCTGCGCCGTACTTGGATTCCCATTCGTCCAGGTCCTCCCGCGGAGCCCAGAAGGCGATGCAGGAGTTGTGGCTGGAGCAGCCGCCCATCACTTTGGCGCGGGCGTGGCGCATAAAGGAGTTGCCGTTCTCCTGCGGTTCCACCGGGTAGTCCCAGTCGTAGCCGGATTCGAGCAGCTCCATCCAGCGGTCCAGCTGCAGGATTTCCGGGATGTTGCGGTCATCCGGGCCCGCCTCCACCAGCGCCACGGTCACCTCAGGATCCTCGCTCAGCCGGGCGGCCACTGCCGCGCCGGCAGATCCGCCGCCGATCACCACGTAGTCGAACCCGCGCTCGCCGAGGTCCTCGATGTTGTCGAAGTGCATCTAGTTCTCCTTGCCGTGGTCAGTGAACCAGCCGGTCACCTGGGGGCTGGTGTTCTGGTAGATGTGCTTGGCCTCCTGGTATTCCGCGAAGCCGGTGGGGCCGAGTTCGCGGCCGACGCCGGACTGGCCGAAGCCGCCCCACTCGGCCTGCGGGAGGTAGGGGTGGTAGTCGTTGATCCAGATGGTGCCGTGCCGGAGCCGGCCTGCCACGCGCTGTGCCTTGCCGGCGTCCTGGGTCCAGACCGCACCCGCCAGTCCGTAGATGGTGTCGTTGGCGGTGGCTACAGCCTCGTCCTCCGTGCGGAAGGTTTCGACGGTAACAACGGGGCCGAACGCCTCATCGATGACCACGGACATACCCTTTTGGACGCGGTCCAGGACTGTGGGCTGGTAGTAGAAGCCGCCGTCGTACTTCTCGCCGGCCGGCGCCGCACCGCCGCACCGCAGCCGCGCACCTTCCTCGATGCCGCGCTGGACATAGGCATGGACCTTGTCCCGGTGGGCCGCGGAGATCAGCGGCCCGGTTTCGGCAGCTTCGTCGAACGGGCCGCCCAGCCGGATGCCCTGCGCCCGGCGGACCAGTTCGTCGACGAAGCGTTCGGCGATGGATTCCTCCACCACCAGCCGTGCCCCCGCCGAGCAGACCTGGCCGGAGTGGACGAAGGCTCCGTTCAGGGCGTTGTCGACGGCGGCGTCAAAGTCCGCATCCGCGAACACGACGTTGGGGTTCTTTCCGCCCAGTTCCAGCGCCACCTTTTTGACGGTTCCGGCGGCGGCCGCGGCGATGCGCTTGCCGGTTTCCAGGCCGCCGGTGAAGGAGACGAGGTCGACGGCGGGATGTTCCGAGAGCGGTGCGCCCGCCTCAGCGCCGGGTCCGGTCACCAGGTTGGCTACGCCGTCCGGCAGGCCGAGGTCCTGCAGCAGCTGCATGGCCAGGATGGCGGTGGAGGGGGTCAGTTCGGAGGGCTTGAGGACAAAGGTGCAGCCGGCGGCCAGCGCGGGCGCGATCTTCCAGGCGGCCTGAAGCAGGGGGTAGTTCCATGGAGTGATGAGGCCGCAGACGCCCACCGGCTCGTAGACGATTTTGCTGGCGACGGCGGGGTTCCCGGCGTCGACCACGCGGCCCGACTGCTGCCCCGCCAGCCGGCCGAAGTACTCGAAGCAGGCGGCGATGTCGTCCATGTCGATGCGGCTTTCGACCATCCGCTTTCCGGTGTCCAGGGACTCGGCGCGGGCGAACTTTTCCCGGCGTTCGCGCAGCTCGGCGGCGACCTTGAGCAGGAAGGTGCCACGCTCGGGAGCCGGGACACTGGACCAGATGCCTGAGTCGAAGGCAGCACGCGCGGCGGCGATGGCCCGCTCGGCATCTTCACGGCCGGCCTCGGAGACAGTGGCGGCCAGTTCGCCGTCGGCCGGGTTGTGGATGTGGCGGACGGCGCCCGACGCTGCCGGCTCCCACGAACCGTTGATAAAGAGGGTGGATGCTGTCACGTCCGCAGACGGTGTGGCGTAAGTCATACGGAGGACAGTAGCCGATGTTGAACGCCTGTTCAATAGTTTTTTTGAACAGGCGTTCAATGTGACTGAGGGGGCTGCAGCGCCGGGAAGCGCGCGGTTTTAGTTCTCCTGAAGCGGACTTGAGCTCTTGCTGTCGGCTTGATCGTGCGCCTGCGGCGGGGCGAAAGCGATTTCTTCCGTACGGCTGATGCTTCGCTTGATGGACTCCTTGTCCACGCCAAGAAGCGAGGTCAGCCACATCCCGTTTTGTATCACCACAATGTCCGCTGCCCTTGCCCTGCATTCCTCCCACGACAGTCCGGGCTGGGCGTTGGAGACCAGTGCCGCGAGTCCGTCGATGTAGCGGTCAAAGGCGGCAGCGTTGATCTGCGCGTAGTCCTCGTCGGCCTGCGCGAGGGCCCACAGGTGCAGGCGCAGGGACAGGTAGCGGGTGGTCAGGAGATCAGCGGCGGCAACCCGCCGCAGGGCCTTGTGCAACTGTTCGTCGGCGGTTAGGGAGGGGTCTTGTGCCACCAGCAGCAGGTCGTGCTCGTCCACCCGCCGCAGGGCTGCGCGGATCAGGCTTGTCTTATCGTCGTAGTAGTAGTTCACCAGGCCCAGGGCGACGCCGGCTTCCCGCGCTACGGCACGCATGCTCACGCCGGAAATACCGTGGCGGGACAGCAGATCGAGCGCCGCTTCGAGAATGCGTGTCTGCCTGTCGATCTGTTCGCCATTGACGGTGTTTGTCCCCACCCCGCCACACTATTGCCAAACCCGTCACGAATGCACTTCCGGCGCAAGCCGGTACGCGTCCGGTCCCGCCGCCTACTGCGGGCCCTCGGCCGGTGTCCACCCCAGGGCGGGGCCCAGGCTGCCGGCAATGTCGGTCAGGATCTGGACGTAATCTTCATGGTCAAAGCTGAAAGGCAGGGCGAACGCCACCTCGTCGACTTCCTGAAATCCCGCGTGGGCGTACAACTGTTCCGCGATTTCGTGACTGGTGCCGATGAGGTCCGGGGCGAAGAGCATGCCCTTGGGCCCCTGCGGGGCCCGGGTGCGCGGAGTGCGTTCATCGACGTAGCGCTGGTACTTCTCCCGCTGGACCGGCGAGGCCGAATCGGTGGGGATCACCACCAGGCCCTGCGATACGCGGGCCGCGCCATGTCCTTGTGCCGCCTCCCGGAAAGCCCGGATCTGCGATTGCTGGACGAGGGCGAAGTCCGGCTCCTGGTCCGCTTCGGGGAAGACCACGCTGCTGGAGAGCAGGTTGAACCCGTTCGCCCCGGCCCAGACTGCCGACTTCGTGCTGCCTGCCCCATACCAAAGACGGTCCCTCAGCCCGGGAGAATGCGGCTCCACCCGGTTGGAAAATTCCTCGACCACACCTTGCTTGCCGGAAAAATCCCGCACCGGTTCCCCTGCAACCAAACGGGCCAGCCGATCCATGCGGGCGTAGCTGAAGTCCTCAGCTTCGGAGGAATCCGGGTACAACTCGTGCTTCACCGTGTCGTAGTTCATCGGTTCCCCGACGCTCAGCCCGGGATTGATCCGTCCCCCGGCGAGCAGGTCCACGGTGGCCAGGTCCTCGGCCAGGCGCAACGGGTTTTCCCACCCGAGCGGTGTCACTGCAGTGCCGAGTTCGATCCTGGTGGTGCGCTGGCTGGCTGCGGCCATCACCGCTATGGGCGAGGAGATGCCGAACTGCAGGTGGCGGTGGCGCAGCCAGGCACTGTCGAATCCGAGCCGCTCGCCAAGTTCGATGATCTCCAAGGTGGATTGGTGGCCCGGGCCCGGATCCGCCGGATCGAAGAGGCCGATCGTGAGGAATCCAAGCTTGCGCAAGGGGCGGGCGGGGT
>NZ_VHIJ01000016.1:0-106935 GCF_006680095.1 Pseudarthrobacter sp. B4EP4b
ACTGATAGCCGACGGTCTGTCAGGTTGGCCCCGGGTCTAATCGGTGTAGTCACAGTTGAGTTCTGTCCCATCACCTCGCGCTACGAGCCAGGGCAAACGCACCCACGTTTCTACCATTAAGCATTTCGCCACCTCCACCCCCACCCCCGCCGCAGCTGCCGTGGCTGAGGCTTGAAGCGCTAACGGGCGAGGTGTCCTTGCAGGTACTCAAGCTGACGGACCCAGTGGTGCTCCTCTCCTCCCTCGTGGCCATTGAAATGGTAGATCTCAATGGACTTGGTGGGCCCTTGTCCCGGCTGCCCGTGGGCTCCGGTTCCGTAGCTGTTGTAGGACGCGAAGACGGTGGACGGCGGGCAGACGTCGTCGAGCAGTGCGACGGAAAACAGAGCCGGAATGGTTGCCCTTCGAGCCAGGTGGACTCCGTCGAAGTAGTTCAGGACCTCCAACGTGTGCTCATAGCGGTCCCGGTGCCGGGAGAGGAACCCGACGATTTCGGGATAAGGGCCCCGTTGTGCCAGATTGATGGCCCGGGGAAAGTCTTGAAGGAAGGGTACGTCCGCCAGGACACCTCGAATTCCGTCCAGTCTCCCGGCAGCAAGCCCAGCGGCTGCGAGGGCCAGGCCTCCACCCTGGCTTATCCCGGCAAGGACCACGTTGTCTGCGTCCACCTGAGGGAAGCTTTGGACGGTCTCGATCGCCCGGAACGCGTCCAAATACAGCCTGCGGTAGTAGTAGTCCTCCTTCGAGGCCAGGCCGCGTGTCATGAGCCCCGGGTGTGCCACGCCTCCCGCTGAGGGGTGCGGATCTGGAGTGTCGCCGGTGATCCCGCCGTAGCCTTGGCCTCGGGTGTCCATGATGAAATGGGCGTAGCCCGCCTGGGCCCACTTGGTGTCCTCTTGGACCAGGCCGCGGCCGCCGGAATATCCGATGTACTGCACCACGGCGGGCAGGCGATGGCCGGGGGACCGGTGTGCTGGAAGGTGGAGCCAGCCCCGGATCCGGGCTCCGCCGTAACCCGCAAAGGAAACGTCGTAGCTGTCAATGAGTGGCAGAAGGTTTTCGACGGGAGTGTAGGCCGGTGCAAGCGGGATGGAAGTGACTTCGGCCAAAGTTGCTTCCCAAAACGCATCAAAATCGTGAGGCTCTTTTGTCACCGACGTGTAGTTGCGCAACTCTTGCAGTGGCATGTCAACGCTAGGCATTCTCGTTCTCCATCATCTGGTGCTCGCGTGATCCCCCCACCCAGCCCTGCGGGTTGTAGGATTCTCGAAATTAGTGAACAGAAAGAAGACGGAGGACGTCCCATCTCCTGTATCATGAGTTTAGACGAATTGCCGCTCCCGAGTGCGGCTGAAGGAGATGACGTGACAGTAGCACCCGCCTCGGTGTCGCCGGCAAGGTTCAGCGCCCAAATCCGTTCCCAGGCCCTGCAGACACGGATCATGGAACTCATCCTGGAGCGGGGCCTGGATGTTGGTGATGCCCTTCCCACTGAGAGTGAGCTCTCCGCGGAGCTTGGCGTGGGGCGGAACACTGTCCGGGAATCCCTGAAGGTGCTCCAGGCCCTTGGCGTCATTGAGATCCGGCACGGGTTCGGCATGTTTGTCGCTCCGAACAACTTCAGCGCACTGGTGTCCGGGCTGACGTTCCGGGGCAGGCTTTCGCTCCGGCACAAAGGCGAGGAAGCGATGGAGCTTATCGACGTCCGGCAGGCTTTGGAATCGGGCCTTATTGGCTCGGCCATAGACCTCCTCACGGAGGAGCATTTGGCTGATCTGCGTGCCACGATGGAAGCGATGCAGGACGCCGCCGGTAAGGGTGAACTCCTTGTTCAACACGATGCGGAATTTCACCGCCGTCTCTATGCGCCCCTGAACAACGAACTGCTCATTAACCTGATGGACGTGTTCTGGCAGGTCTACCGGCAGATCCATGAGGCGTTGGGCTCCGGGCCGGTCAACCTCGACGAACAGGTCCAGATGCATTGGGACATTTACGATGCAGTGGCAAACCGGGACAAAGCTTTGGCTTCTGAACGCCTGCAACGTCACTTTGACGGTATCCGCCGCAAATTGAAGGACGTCGCGTCAGCCTAACGCGCGCAGCCGAGGATCGGGACGAGGCACCGTGCCTCGGCCGGATCGTCACTTAAAGCCCCCGCCTCCGTGCGTCCAGATGACCACCGGAGCACGCGGTGAGGCACCCATCTTATGAGAGAGCGCCCTTTTGCCATGGAGATTTTTGTTGTGCCCGATGCCTCGGGTACCGGAGCTGTTGCCGCCGGGATTCTTGCCGCCGTCATCCGAAGCAAGCCGGACGCTGTCCTTGGGGTCGCTACGGGCAGCTCCCCACTGCCCGTCTACGCGGCGCTGGCCGAGCACCAGCTGGACATGTCCCGCGTGCAGGCGTTCGCCCTCGATGAGTACGTGGGCCTGGCTGCCGGGCACCCGCAAAGCTACGCCGAAGTGGTCCGCAGTGAAGTGACCGAACGCCTGGGATTGGACCCGGCCCTTGTTTCAGTTCCCGACGGCGTCGCCGAAGATCCTCACCACGCAGCAGCCCTGTATGACGCCGCCATCCGCGCCGCCGGGGGCGTGGACGTGCAGATCCTGGGGATAGGCCACAACGGACACATCGCCTTCAATGAACCCGGCTCCGGGCTCGATTCCCGGACCCGGGTTGAATTCTTGGCCGAGCGGACCCGCCAGGCCAATGCGCGCTACTTCCGGTCCATTGACGACGTGCCGACCCAGTGCATCACCCAGGGCCTCGGTACCATTCGCGAGGCCAGGCACCTGCTGATGGTGGTCAACGGGGCGGATAAGGCTGAAATTCTAGCGGCAGCGCTGCACGGCCCGGTGTCACCTGAGTGTCCTGCTTCGGTCCTCCAGTTGCACCCGCACGTGACAGTAGTGGCAGATGAAGCCGCAGCGGGCCTCCTTGGTGCCAAGCTCGGGCAAGTGGCCGTCCGGGTCGCAACGCCGAGCGCCTGAACCACCGCCTGAACCGAGAGCCTCAAATAGCGGGAGCCGTGGTCCTAGGACGCGGCCGTGATGGTCGCAGCCGTGATGGTCGCGGCCGGCCGGAGTAGTGGCAGGCCGCGACGGAACACCCTGATCGGGCGGAAATCGGGGTCCACCGCCAGGATGTCCGCCCTTAACCCTGAGCGAAGGCTTCCTACCTCTTGCTGGAGGCCAAGGATCCCTGCCGGAACCGCCGTGGCTGACAAGACCGCGCTTGCCGCGTCCACCCCGGCCTCGACCGTCCGCCGTACAACGTCCAGCAGCGTCGCCGTTCCGCCTGCGAGGGCACCATCGCTGCGCAGCCTGGCCTCGCCGTCGCTAACGCGCACCCCTTGCGGGCCAAGGTCGTAGTCGCCGTCCGGCAGTCCCGTCGCGGCCATCGAGTCGGTCACCAGAATGACGTTGTCCCCGCCAACGAGCGCGAAGACCATCCGGACGGTGTCCGGGTGCAGGTGGACGCCGTCGGCAACAAGCTCCACCGCAATCGTGCCCGCTGCTGCAAGTCGCAGACAGGCCGCTACGGGCCCGGGATCGCGGTGATGCAGCGGCGGCATGCCGTTAAACAGGTGGGTGACCGTGGGCCGGGCAGTGCTGCCCTGCGCGGAGGCGAGCAGGGTCGCCGCTTGGGTGAGGGAGGCCGCCGTCGTTGGGGCATCGGCGTTGGTGTGTCCCAGGGATGGGGTCACGCCGAGATCAACCAACGCCTGCACCAAAGCTGCGGCTCCGGGCAGTTCGGGAGCATAGGTCATGGTGCGCAGGTGCCCGCCCGAGCTCTCCACGAGGTCTCTGAGCAGGTGCAGGTCAGGTTCCAGGAGAAACCGCGGATCCTGGGCTCCGCAGCGCGCGTGGGAAAGGAACGGTCCTTCGGCATGGATTCCCGCGATCAGCCCCTCCTCCGAAAGGGGGCCCAGGGCCTCGGCGCCGCGCAGCAGGTCCTTGCGGGAAGCCGTCACCAGGCTCGCCAGGAGTGTGGTGGTGCCGCTGGCGTGGAGGAAGTCCACCGCGGAGCGGGCTGACGGTAGATGCCCGCCGGGGAAGTCCCCGCCCGCCGCCCCATGGCAGTGCAGGTCCACCAGGCCGGGCAGGAGCAGGGTTCCTGGCGGCAATCCCACTTCCTCCAGCCCTGGAAGGGAGCGGGTATCGAAGCCTGTCCTGGGGCCGGCATACGTTATGCATTCACCGGAAACGGCAACCACCGCGTCCTCAACGACAGTTCCGTCGGTGACGATGGTGCCGGGCAGCAGGAAGGCGGGCGGCATCCGGGTGGTCATTTCAGGGCGTCCGCAAACCAGCCCGTGATGGTGGTCGGGTGCGTGATGGCAGTTCCCACCACCACGGCGAAGGCCCCGGCATCAAGTGCCTGCCTCGCCTGGGCAGGGGTGTGCAGCCGGCCCTCCGCGATAAGGGGCACTCCAAATCCGCCCGCCGCGATCTGTTCCAGCAGTTCAAGGTCGGGGCCCTGGGTTTTGGGGCGTTCGCCGGAGTAGCCGGCAAGTGTGGTGCCGATCAGGTCTGCGCCGGATTCGACGGCGGCCGCTGCGTCCTGGAGGGACCCGCAGTCGGCCATGACCAGCGCATGGGATCCGGTGTGGATTCCGGTAATTGTCTGCACGAGGGTCAGGTTGTCCGGCCGTGCGCGCCGGGTGCCGTCGACGGCCACGATGTGGGCGCCGGCGTTCGCTACCGCGAGGGCATGCCGAAGGGTGGGGGTGATGAAGACGCCGTCGCGCCCGTCCTTCCAGAGCCCGATGACTGGGACCTCCACGGCGGCCCGGGTGTGTTGGACGTCCGCCAGGCCCTGTACCCGGACTGCTGCGGCGCCGCCGGCGACTGCTGACGCGGCGAATTGGGCGGTGGTGCGGGGATCCCGCATGGGCTCACCGGGATAGGCCTGGCAGGAGACGATGAGCCTGCCCCGCAAGGATTCAAGCCGGTCGGGGGACAGGATCATGGTCAGTTCCTTTGGAAAGTGAGCGAATCGGTGAACACCAGCTTTGCTGCGCCAATGATGGCTGCAGCGTTGCCCAGCGAGGCGGGCAGCACGGGAATGTTTGCCAGGGCCGGGAGGAGTTCGGCCCGGACGGCCCGTTCCATCGGCCGCCACCACGGTGCTCCTGCATCCGAGAGCCCGCCTGAGACGACGACGACCTCCGGGTCCAGGATGTTGGCCAGCCCGCCCACGGCCTGCCCGGCCGCAGCGGCGGCGCCGCCGATGGTCTTGATGGCGATGGCATCACCATGCGCGGCGAGGGCGAAGACCCCGCGGGCATCCGGTGAACCTGCCTCTCCACCCAGCCGCCGGTAGGCTTCGGCGATGGCAGGTCCGGAGGCGATGGCTTCAACATGGCCTGCTCCGCCGCAGACGCAGGTCAGCGGCCGGCCGTCGTGCCATGCGTAGGGGGAGGCGAAGTGGCCGACGTGTCCGCCCACGTAGCGATGCCCCAGGGCCGGTGTGCCGTCAAGAACGTAACTGCCGCCGACGCCGGTGCCGAAGGCCACCAGGAGTGAACTGGCGGTCCCTGCGGCGGCACCGGTCCAGGCCTCGCCAAGGGCGTGGGCGTGGACATCGTTCACCACCCGGATGGAGGCTTGCGGCAGGTGCAGCCGCGCTGCCAGGCCGGCGCTGATGGCAGTACCGGCCCACCCGAGGATCGCATCGGTTGCTGAAACCACTTCGCCTTTACGGGCATCAATAGCACCGGCCGAACCGACGCCGACATGACCGACAATGATTCCAGCAGCAGCGGCGCGTCCAATGAGCCCCGCGACCAGGCTGGCAGTGGCGTCGAGGATTGCCTCACCGCCATCACGGTTAAGGGTGGGAATGGTCTCGGAAAACAGCACTTCACCCGTGCCTGAGACCACCCCGGCAGCAGTTTTAGTGCCGCCGAGGTCAACACCAACGGCGTACATCAGCTTCGGACCCGTCCCTAGACCAGGCTGTTGCGTTCGAGGACGACCTTGATCGCAGTGGTTTCCTCTTCGTTCAGCGCGGGCATCGGGTTGCTCATGGTGTTGGATTCGATGATGCCCATGATTTGCAGCGCCGTCTTGAAGGCGCCCAGGCCCGCTGCCCCGCCGGAGACGCGCCCGTTGGGGGTGTAGACGATCTCGAAGATGTCGGCCAGCCGGTCCTGCTCGGCGGCGGCTTTAGCCCAGTCCCCGGCAACGGCGGCGTCGACGAGGTTGCGGTAGCCGCGGGGATCCACGTTGCCAAGGCCCGGCACTACGCCCTGCGCGCCGCCCAGCAGGGCTCCGTCAACCACCACTTCGTGGCCGGTGAAGATGTCGAAGTTGTCGATCTCCCGGGCTGCGAGCAGGAGCTGGCGGAAGGAGACGTCGTCACCGGAGGAGTCCTTGACGCCGGCGATGACGCCGTCGCGGCCCAGCCGGACCAGCAGGTCCGTGGGGAGCTTGAAGTGGGTACGGACCGGGACGTCGTAGGCGAAGATCGGCGTGTCGACGGCGGCGTGGATGCTGCGGAAGTGGGTTTCTGTTTCTTCTGCGTTGCCGATGGCGTAGTACATGGAGGTAACCACGATGGCGTCGGCCCCGAGGTCGATGACGCGTTTGGCTTCCTCAATGACGCGGTTGGTCGTTTGTTCGTTGGCCCCCACGATCAGGGGCACGGACCCTGCGTTGGCCGCGGCGATGGTGCTGACCACGAGTTCGCGCTCGGCGTTGGTCATGTACGGCACCTCGGCGGAGGAGCCCAGCACGAAAAGTCCGGAGACGCCGCCGTCGAGCAGGTGCTTGGTGAGGTTCTGCAAAGAGGCGGTGTCGATGCTGCCGTCAGCATGGCGGGGAGTGACGACGGGCGGGATGACGCCGGAGAACTGGGAAGACACGGAAAAACTCCAATGGGTGGGTTGTGAAGGTGAGGTTTGGGAATCTAGGTGTGTAGCAGGCTGGGGGCTGCTCCGAGGAGCTTCTTGGTGTAGTCGTTCCGGGGGTTGTCGAAGACCTGGGCGGCAGGCCCTTCCTCGACGATTTCGCCGAAGTACATGACGCAGATCCGGTCGGAGACATAGCGGACGGTCTGGATGTCGTGGGAGATGAAGACCATGCCCAGGTTCAGCTGGGTCTTCAGGTCCGAGAGCAGGTTCAGGACCTGTGCCCGGACTGAGACGTCCAGGGCCGATGTTGGTTCGTCGGCGACGATGATGTCCGGGTCCAGTGCCAGGGCCCTGGCGATGGCCACGCGCTGGCGCTGTCCACCTGAAACCTGCGACGGCGTGACTTCAGCCGCGGAGGCAGGCAGGCCTACCAGCGCGAGGAGTTCTTTGACCTTGGCCGCCCGGGAGGCGGCGTTGCCGACTCCGTGTATTTGCAGGGGGTCGGTGAGGATGTCCTGGATGGTCATGCGCGGGTTCAGGGCCGTGGCGGGGTCCTGGAATACTACCGAGACGGCGCGGCCGAATTCCTTGCGCATGGCCGCGTTCCGTTTGATGGCGGGTTTGCCGTGGAAAAGGACCTGCCCGGATGTCGGCGTTTGGAGGCCCACCAGGACGGAGGCCAGGGTTGACTTGCCGCAGCCGGACTCTCCCACGATGCCCACGGTTTCGCCGCGGCTGATGCTGAAGTCCACGCCGTTAACGGCTTTGACGATGTTGGGGCGGAACAGGCCGCCGGTCCGTGCCCGGTGGTGGACCTTGACGTCCTTGAGTTCGATAACCGGTTTGCCGGTGGAAATGCTCACTTTGCATCCTCCTTTCGGTGGCTGGCCCAGTAGTGGTCAGAGTCTCCGCCGACGGCGGTGAGGACCAGCTGCTGGTTTGGATCGGCGTCCCGGCGCAGGGAGCGGGGGGCGAAGCGGTCGCCGGGGGCGAAATCTTGCGGCGAGGGCACGGTGCCGGGGATCTGGTGCAGGCGGGCGGCGTCGGCTTCGATGGAAAGCACGGCGCCCAGGAGCCCGCGGGTGTATTCGTGCCTGGGGTTCTGCAGCAGCTCGGACGCCTGGGCGGATTCGACCACCTGCCCGGCGTACATCACGGTGATGCGATGGGCCAGGGAAGCGACCAGGGCCAGGTCGTGGCTGACGAACACCATGGCGAAGCCCAGCTGTTCACGGAGCTCGTTGAGCAGGTCCACCACCTGTTTCTGGACGGTGACGTCCAGGGCGGTGGTGGGCTCATCGGCGACCACGATCTTGGGGGAGCGGGAGAGCGCCATGGCGATCAGGACGCGCTGGCGTTGCCCGCCGGATAGCTCGTGCGGGTAACTGGCCAGGGTGCGCACCGGGTCCAGTTTGACCATTTCCAGCAGTTCGGCAGGGGTTTTGCGGCCTCCGCGGCGGGTCAGCTGGCTCATCTGGTCTTTGATTTTCATGGACGGGTTCAGTGAGCTGAGCGCGTCCTGGTAGACCATGGCGATCTGTTCGCCGCGGAGCCCCTGGTAGGCCTTGGGAGCGCTGTGGCTGGTGTGCGGGTCCAGCAGTTCCTTGCCGTCGAACTTGATGGAGCCGCTGATCCGTGCCGTTTTGGGCAGGAGTCCCATGACGGCGAGGGAGGTGATGGACTTGCCGCAGCCGGATTCGCCCACCAGGCCCATGGTTTCGCCCTCGCGGACACTGAAGGAGACGTTATCCACGATGGCGGTGTCACCGAACCTGCCGGGGAACCGGATGGAAAGGTTTGTCACCTCCAGGACCGTACGGGCGTCTGCCGGGACCTGCGGCAGCCGGTCCGTCCGGGTGGCTTCGACGGCAGCCAGGAGTTCCAGTTCGCGGTCGAGCAGGAGGTGCGGGTTGGTGGCTGCCACCTTCACGTCGGTGAGTAGCCCTGACCTGTTGTAGATCTCCTCGTCGAGGATTCCTCCCGAAGCGGTACGGACGCCGTCGAGCTCATGCTCTTCCACGACGGACGGTTGGGCAACAGAGGTGGCAACCTCAGTGTCCACGGCCGCACCGGCAACAACGGCTGCCGAGCCGTCGTCGTCCTGCACCACTGGCGCCTTGCGCAGTTTGGGGTTCACCATGGCGTCGGTCAGGCCCTCGGCAAGGATGTTCAGTGCCAGCACGGTGAGCAGGATGGTGAGGCCGGCGAAGGTGGTGGCCCACCAGCCGCCGGACAGGACCAGGTTGCGGCCGTAGGAGATCACGTTGCCCCAGGACGGGGCGGGGTCCTGGACGCCTGCGCCCAGGAAAGACAGGGACGCTTCGAGGATGATGGCGTCAGCGACCATCACGGTGGCGAACACCAGCACCGGTGCGGCGGTGTTGCGGACGATGTGCTTGAGGAGGATGTAGAAGCGGCCGGCGCCGATGACGCGCTCCGCCCGGACGTAGTCCTCGCCGTACTGGGCCAGGACGTTGGCGCGGACAACCCGTGCGAGCTGGGGGGTGTAGATAATGGCGATGGCAATGATGATGGTGGGTACCGAGTTGCCGAACGCCGCGAGCAGGACCGCAGCCAGGGCGATGCCGGGGAATGCCATGAGGATGTCCATGATCCGCATGATCAGCTCGTTGACTGTTTTGCTGGAGGTGGCAGCGAGCGAACCCAGGAGCGCGCCGGCCAGCACGGCCAGTCCCACGGCGCCGAGTCCGATCAGCAGCGAGGACTGCGAACCGTAGAGCAGCCGGGAGAAGATGTCCCGGCCCAGGCGGTCGGTGCCAAAGAAGTGTTCGGCACCGGGGGCCGTGGCCGGAATGAAGGTCTCGAGCGGATCGTGCGGTGCCAGGACGGGGGCGAAGATGGCGGCGGCGGCGATCACCACGAGGAAGGCGAGGGCCAGGCGGGAACTCCAGGGCAGGGCCTTGAAGCGGAGTCCCGGGGCGCTCAGACGTTCAGCGAGTTTGCTGCGCATGGGTCACACGGTCCTGATTCGGGGGTTGATGAGCAGGTAGAGAAGGTCCACGGCGATATTCACCAGGACGAACGTGACGGAGATGGTGAGAACCACGCCCTGCACCAGGTTGACGTCCAGGTTGGTGATGCCGTTGAGGATCAGTTGGCCCATGCCGGGCAGGGCAAAGATCATTTCAATGACGACGGCGCCGCCCAGGAGGTAGCCGATCCGCAGTCCCAGCACGGTCACCGGGGTGACCAGTGCGTTGCGGAGCACGTTCTTGGAGACCACCTCGCGGTAGGGGACGCCGTTGCCGATGGCAGTGCGGACGTAGTCCCGGTCCAGCTCCTCCACCATGGAGGTGCGGACCACCCGGATGAGGGAAGCCGAGACCGGGATGCCCAGTGCCAGGGCGGGCAGCGCCATCGAGTTGAGCCAGCCGCCGAAGCCGGATTCGGGGGTGGCGATGCCGCCGGACGGGAAGAGCGGTGCCGGTCCCAGGGCGAACCACTGGATCAGCAGGATGCCCAGCCAGAACGACGGCGTTGCCACCGCGGCGATGGAGAATACACGGACCAGCTGGTCCTGCCACTTGTCCCGGTACAGGGCGCCGATGATGCCGAAGACCAGGGAGACCGCCACGGCGATGATGACGCCCAGGAAGGTCAGCTGCAGCGTTAGCGGAAAAGCCGAACCAATCATGCTCGCCACGGACTTGGCCGGGGGAGTGGTGACGCCGAGGTCGAACTGCAGGAGCCTGCCGAGGAAGCGGACGTACTGGAGCAGCAGTGGATCGTTCAGGCCGTTGGCCTGGCGGTACTGTTCCTTGGCTTCCTCGCTTGCCCCTTCGCCCAGGGCGCTGCTGGCCTGGTCGCCGGGCGCGGCCTGCAGGACGAGGAACACCAGCAGGGTGATGCCCAGGACCATCAGCGGCAGGGCCGCGAGCCTTCGGCCGAGCAGGCGCAATATCGTGGTCAATGTATTCTCCGGTTTGGGCTAGGCGGTGCGGCCCACACCAACGAAGGAAACTCCGGTGGTGGGAAGGGGCTTGAAGCCGCTGAGCTTTTTTGCATCCCAGGCGCTGGGAAGCTGGCGGTGGAACAGCGGGTAGAGCGGGACCTCATCGGAGACCAGGTCCACGATTTCGCCGGTGAGTTTCTTGGCGTCTTCCTTGGAGGCCTGGCCGGCCTTGGACATCAGGTTCACGAGCTGGGCGCGTTCGGGGGCATCGCCCCAGAAGGCACGGTTCTTCATCCAGGTATCGCCGGCGTAGAACCAGCTCAGCAGCAGGTCCGCGTCGTTGCCGAAAACTGAGGGGTCGCCGGGCGCTGCGACCACGGTGTAGTCACCCTTGGCAACGCGGTCCGTGTACAGGGCGCCGGACTGGAGGTTCTTCAGGGTGACCTTGACGCCCGGGATCTTGTTCCAGGATTCCAGCATCAGCGGTGCCACGTCCTTGACCCAGGCGGTGTCCGTGGTGAGCAGTTCGAATTCGAGGCTGGTGACGCCGGCTTCCTTGAGCAGTTCCTCGGCCTTCTTCGCGTCGTAGCCGTAGACGTTCTTGGCCTTGACGTAGTCCGGGTGGCCCTCCTGGAAGTAGGAACTGGCCGGTTTGGCGTTGCCGAAAAGTGCCTTCTTGATGATGGAGTCCTTGTCCAGGCCGTAGTGGAGGGCCTGGCGGACGAGCTTGTTGTTGAAGGGTGCTGCGTTGCAGTTGAACATCATGAAGAGCAGCCCGAAGGACTGGACGGATTCAACGGTGGCCTTGGACTTCAGGCCTTCCATGTCCAGGTAGGGGACGTCCTCGATGGCCTGGACGCGGCCGGACTGCATGGCGGTGACGCGGGCCGCGGCATCGGAGAGCAGCAGCCAGGTCATCCCCTTGGCCAGGGCGGGCATGGGGCCGTTGTAGGCCTGGTTGGCCTCGAAGACAATCTTGTCGTCCTTGGCCGCGGAGATGAGCTTGTAGGGTCCGGTGCCCACAGGCTTGGCGTCGAAGGACTTCAACTGCTCGGAGCCGGCGGGGAAGTTGGTGAGCGCCTTGGGGACGATCTTCACCACGGAAATACGGGGCCCAAAACCGGGGAACGCGTATTTGAGACTGAATTGCACGGTCTTGGCATCGAGTGCCTTGACCTCCTGGATGAACGGTATGAACTGCGAGAACAGCGACTTGTTGGCCGGATCCATCACGCGGGTGAAGGAGAACACCACGTCTTCGGCGGTTACCGGCGTGCCGTCGTGGAAGACCGCGCCGTCGCGGATGGCCACCTGGTAGGTGGTCTCGTTGACCATCTTGGGGTCGGCGGCGGCCAGGGCGTTGTACGGCTCCCGGGTTGCCGGATGGAGCTCGATCAGGCCCTCGAAGATGTGCAGGTTCGCTGCCATCGGAGTGGCCCCGGAGGAGGAGATGGGGTCGAAGCCGGTGGAGAGGGCGTAGGAGATTCCGGCCTCAATGGTGAGGTCCTTGTTGATCGGCGAGGTGTTGGTGGTGGCGCCCGTAGTTGTGGTGGCCGGCCCGCCGCAGGCAGCAAGGGTGGTGGTGAAGGCTGCGGCGACACCCATGGCGCCGGTCAGTTTAAGGAAGTTCCGGCGGCTGGCGTCTTTGACCAGCGGCAGGTTCTTGGAGGAGATGTTCATAAAAGCCTCGCCATTCCAGAAGGTTTATCGGATGTAGGACATCCGAGCTCGTGATAAAACTGTAAGTGCCATCACAGCCGGGGGTCAAGTGCCGGTGCATCACATGCCGCGGCTATTGACGAAAGCGCCCTCGCATTTCTTCCGGCGCCGCCTTCATGCGCCCGGTATCGCAGCCGGCCGTCTTCAAAGGAGTTCAACAATGTCCCTGATTGTGGGTGCGTATCCCGCCGTGCCGGAAGCGCCGCAGCAACAGCAGTTTTACGCAGGGCTCGGGCGCATCCCGTCCATCCGTGGCCTGGAACTCCCCTACGGGCAGTCCGGCGGCAGTCCCTGGCCCGCCGGCGCCCCCGAAGACTGGTCCGCGGTGGTGACCGCCATTCCCGGAACCATGCAGCGCCTCAACCAGGACAAGAGGTTCGGCCTTGCTTCCACCGACAGCCAGGGCCGGTGGAGGGCGCTGGACTTTGTGTCAGGACTGCGCGATTCCGTCCTTCAATTGGCGGGGGAGGGGCACCCTGTAGAGGCGGTGGAACTGCACTCCGCCCCGCACGGGAGCGCCTCCGCCAAGGCCCTCGAGGAGTCCTTCAAGGAACTGCTCGACTGGGATTGGGGCGGTACCCTTCTGCTGATCGAGCATTGCGATGCTCCCCGTCCGGGAAGCAAACCCGAGAAGGGATTCCTGACCTTCATGGAGGAAGTGGACGTTATCCGTTCCATCCGGGAGCAGGGGTGGGAACAAACCGGAATCGTTGTGAACTGGGCCCGGTCCGTCATTGAAACGCAGAACCCGGACACCGCGGTTGACCACCTGTGCCAGGCCCGGGAAGGCGGCGTCCTGGCCGGACTGATGTTCTCCGGCTGCTCACCCGCGGACACCGAGTTTGGGTACCCGTGGATCGACGCCCACCTTCCCGCCACTGAGGTGGCCGGAGCCCCGCCGAGCTCGCTGCTGAACGCCGGCGAAATCCAACGCTGCCTCCACGCCGCTGGCCCGGTTTCCCTGACCGGCTTCAAGATTGGGCTATCCCGGCACGGGCTCTCTGCCGAGGAGCGTGTCGCCCGGCTCCAGCAGATGTGCGGCCTGATCGAGTAGGAACTGGCGCCCGGCCTGCCAAGGCTCTGTCGCAGCAGCCGGTGGCAGCCCGTTTCGGCCATCCCTCGGCCATTTATGGTGAGGACGCGTCCTGGACGCTGACCGCTCCCGTGGCGACGTCGAAGCTGAAGACCCGGGACCATTGGTGGAAGGACCCGTTCTGCCTTGCCTCGACGGTGTAGGTGACGTCGAATAAGGTTCGCTCTGCGTCCTCTTCGGTAACTGTGTAGGCGGGCGTGAAGTAAAGGGTCTGCGCTCCCGGGGAAAGGTCGGTTTCGGGGAAGGCGTCGGAGCCTGGGCCGGTAAGCCTTACCCCGGAAGCAGGATTGGTCCCGTCGTTCCGTGCCCGTCCGGTGAAGGCAATGATGTCCCCGGCTTTGTATCCTGGCCGGACTGGGCCGTAATTCAGGTCCTGGGCCTCGCGGGTGCCAAGGACCTGGACTTTGTCCGCTGAGTAGCCCTGGCCAATCTCCTTCCAGGTCCCGGCGCCCCAGCCGCTTCCGTCCGCGGCCAGGACATGGGACTCGCCGGCGTCCTGCCACACTTCGGGCAGGCCCGGCGTTATCGACCGGATCTCCATGTCAAAGGCAAGACCGTGCCCCGCCGGAGCCACCGGATGCGCCCCACCGTCACCTGCCGCCGGTGTCCGCACGGCAAGCTGATCGCTCAGCTGGCCAGCAGGGACGGAGGCAAAAACGATCTCCCGGTATCCCTGCCGCTCGTAAAGGACGCCAATGTTGCCGTCCGGCAGGCGCGTGGCGGTCGAATACGCGGAACTGTCCGGGCACAGGACCAGCTTCGCCGGCCACGTCGCCCCATTGTCGGGGGAGAGGCTCAGCACCGTGTTCCGCCGAAGATTGGTGTCGTGGTTGTTCGTGGCGAGGAGCCAGGTATCTGTGGCAGGCGTGGCCAGCTGCGGGACGGAGGGCAGTCCGTCGAACCGGGCAAGGGAGCCGTTGTCGCTGGGGTCCGGCAGGTCCTCGACGGGAACCAGTGAGCTCCAGCTGTGCCCGCCGTCGTTCGAGAAGGCGGCGAGCCGCCGCGGAGTGGCGCGGCTGTGCAGGAGCAGGCGCCCGTCAGCCAGCGCGGCCACTTTGTTCTCGTTGGGCGCGGCGCCGCCGGGCGCCGCATCAATAAGTTCTCCCAGGGTCCAGTTGTCCCCGTGGTCATCGCTGTAGGCCGAGGCCGCCATGATCCTGCCGCCGCGGAGCACAACGAACTGCTGGACCAGGCGGCCCCGGTAGGGTCCCGTGTGGATCTGGATACCCTGCCCGGCGGCTGCGAAAATTCCGGTAATCTCCCGGGCGGCCGACCTGCTGCCCTTCAATTGGGCCGTGATCCGCCGGTGCTGCCAGGTCACGCCGTCGTCGTCGGAAAAGCTGAGGTCGCAGTGCTGGATGAAGTCGTCGTCCGGGTCCAGCCCGGTAGTTGATTCAAAGAAGCCGGCCCGTGTCCCCGCGGCGTGGAAGAGGAAGATCCGGTTGGTTTCGGCATCCACCAGCAGGCTTGGATCCCCGTAACCCTCCAACCCGGACCCAGTCCGCACCACTTTCTGCGCGCCCCAGGTCTTCCCGTTGTCGAGGCTCCGGCGCACCAGCAGATCGATGGGGCTGGGCAGGTCGTCGAGGTTCGGCCGGCCATCGTACGCCGCCAACAGCGTACCCCGACCCGTAACCGCCAGGGCCGGAATGCGGTACTGCCGGTACCCTGCATATCCCCGGACGGCCAGGACCTGCTCAATAGAAGGGTCGGCGGCTGCAATCGAAGCAGATACGTAGGATGTCACATCTTTAGTCTACTCATCTCTGGCTTTGTGACAGTCGACACCCTATGGTTTGTAGGACGTCGTATGTAGAAGGAGCAGCGCGCCTGTTCCTGTGAGCTGCATTGACGTCCCGATGAAGAGCCGCGCGGCGGCGTCCAGAAAGGGCAATGGATTTGCGAGATATGACAAGACGCACCAGAGAACGATCGATAGGCCGGGCAGCGGGAGCTGGTGCCCTTGCACTGGCACTGCTGGCGGGCAGCGGGGCAGCAGCACAGGCGGCCCCCATCCCGTCCAACACTCCAGCAGGCCCTCCAGGCTCCTTCCAGGAACTGAACCTGGCCGCGGACAGGACAGCGAACAACTTCTTTTACCGCATCCCCGCCCTGACGTACCTCGGCAACGGTGTGGTCCTGGCAGCGTGGGATGGCAGGCCTGGCAGCGCCGCTGACGCCCCCAACCCGAACTCCATCGTCCAGCGGCGCAGCACCGACGGTGGCCGGACCTGGGGCTCGGTGCAGGTCATCGCCGCCGGACACGTAGCCGACGCGAGCGACCCGAAGTACGGCTACAGCGACCCGTCCTACATCCACGATGCCGAGACCGGCAAGGTCTTCGCCTTCTTCGTCTACTCCAAGGACCAGGGCTTTGGCGGAAGCCAGTTCGGCAACAGCGACGCCGACCGTAACGTCATTTCCTCGGCCGTCATCGAATCCTCCGATGGCGGCATGACCTGGAGCCAGCCCCGGCTCATCACGGACGCCACCAAGCCCGGCACCAGCAAAACCACCCCGGTGGCCGGTGATGTCCGCTCCAACTTCGCATCCTCAGGTGAAGGCATTCAGCTCAAATACGGTCCGCACAAGGGCCGGCTGATCCAGCAGTACGCAGGAGACGTCCGCCAGCCGGACGGCACCAACAGGATTCAGGCCTACAGCGTCTACTCCGACGACCATGGTGCAACGTGGCACAAGGGCGCGAACGTGGGCGACCGCATGGACGAAAACAAGACCGTGGAACTTTCCGACGGGAGGGTGCTGCTGAACTCACGGGACAACGCCAACCAGGGCTACCGCAAGATCGCGTACTCCACCGACGGCGGAGCCACCTATGGGCCGGTCACCCAAGACACCGAGCTGCCGGACCCGGCCAACAACGGCGCCATCACTCGCATGTACCCCGCCGCCGCCCAGGGATCAGCCGAAGCAAAGAAGCTCATCTTCACCAACTCAAATTCCAGGACAGGCAGGGAAAACGTCTCGGCCCGCATCTCCTGCGACGACGGCGCCACCTGGCCCGGGGTGCGGACCATCCGCCCCGGCTTTTCCGCCTACTCCACGGTCACCCGGATGGAGGACGGCAAATTCGGTGTCCTGTACGAGGCCAACTACACGGACAACATGCAGTTCGCCACCTTCGACGACGCCTGGCTCAATTACGCCTGCGCCCCGCTGTCAGTACCGGCCGTCACCGCGGCGCCCGCCGCCAGCCAGCAAGTGCCGGTGACAGTAACAAACCAGGAAGCCGGCACACTCTCCGGCGCCATTGCAACCGTTTACACCCCCACGGGCTGGGCCGCCACCACCGTGCCAGTGCCTGACGTCGCACCGGGCGCCTCGGTCACGGTCAATGTCGCCCTGACCGCTCCGGCCAATGCCAGCGGTCCGCAAAGCCTTAATGCTGCCTTTACAACGGCGGACGGGCGGGTGTCGCAGCACACCTTCACGGCCACCGTCCCGGTCGCACCGCAGGTGGGCCTTACCATCACAGGCGCGGCCCCTGCCCGTGACGTAGCAGCCAGTCCCTACAAGACCGGTGACGTGCTGAACTACACGTTCAACGTCAAGAGCACCGCCAACGTCACCGCCAACTCCGTCCCGGTATCGGGCTCCTTCGACTCCGGATTCCTTCCGCCAACGGCCCCGAACTGCCGGTACAACAACCTCGTGGCCGGCGCAGCCTATACCTGCACCACCGCCAAGCACACCGTCACCGCGGAAGACATGGCCCGCGGCTACTTTGTCCCCGAAGCCGTCTTCTCCGTGACTGCCAGCGCAACACCAACCCTCACCAAAGCAGTGGCGTTCACCGGGGCTTCCCTGGCGCTGCGCGACGGCCTCCTCGCGGCGGACATCCAGGGCAGCCGCAACGACAGCGGCCGGGACCTGGCTACCCAGCCCTACGGGGTTGGTGAGGCCTTCCCCTACAAATTCGATGTAGCGAACACAGGCCCGCTGACCGAGAAGATCGTCCCCACGGCCGGTAACTTCAGCCCCTTCGTCCCCGAAGGGCCGGGCAACTGCCGCTACAGCGCGCTGCCCGCCGGCCAAAGCTACACCTGCGCCACCCCCCGCCATACCGTCACTGCCGAGGAGGCCGAGCGGGGATTCTTCGTTCCCAGCACCACTTGGGAAGTCAGTGCCTTCGGCCAGACCACCAGAAGCTATGGAGTGGATGGCGGCGAAGTGGACCTGAAGGTCCGTGACGCCAAACTCGAAGGCACCGTTGCCGCCGAATGGAAGGACGCCGACGGCGACAAGTACGCCTCCGCAGGGGACACCGTTACCTACACCTACACCCTCGGCAACGCCGGCAACGTCCCGCTGATCGGTGTCAGCGCCCCGTTGGTGGGCATCAGCCAGGAACGCTTAGCGGCCGGCGACAGCATCACAGCCACCCGCGACCACGTGCTGACCGCTGCGGACATCACCGCGGGCAGCCTTGGCCCCGTGACATTTGAAGCGACCGGAACCAATGGGTCCAAGGAAGCCTCAGCCACCGTGACCGGCGGCGAGACAAAGCTGAACCTCCAGCCCGCACAGCCTCAAACAGTTCCCGCCCTGACCATCCAGGACCTGGACGGTCAAACTGCACCGTCCGATCTGGGAACCAGCGACAAGTACCGCAACGGCCAAAAGGTGGTCCTCAAGGGGCTCGAATACGGGCAGTGGTACTACGTCTACCTCAACAAGCACAGTTACCGGATCGGTTGGATCTTCCCCACCACGGATGACGCCCTCGAGTTCATCCTGCCCGCAGACGTCCAGAATGGCCGCGACGACGTGATGGTCCTGGACAAGGACGGCAAGCAGGTCTCCTTCGACCGCCTGCAGGTAACGCCGAAAGGATAGCCAAGCAGCGCCTTAATGCTGCGGCACCAGTAGGAGTTGCAACAGAACAGAACCAGCCGGCGCTCCAGCCGGCTGGTTCTCTTCTGGTAAGGCCACCGGCGGACACTTACCCCCGCAGCGCGCCAAGCCCCGAGATCAGCGCCTCAAGCCCAAGCTCAAACGCCACGTCCGCCGGCCGCCCGGCCCCACTGGAAACGCTCCGCACAGCAGCCGTGAAGTGCGGCGTCGAGCCCGCCATCGACCCGGAATCGAAAATGTCCTCCGGCGCCGTGACGTCATAAGCGGAGCCGAAAATAAAGGACTCGAAGGCCACAATCGAGGAGACAACGCGCTCCTGCGGGAAGCCGGCGTCGAGGAACCCCTTGCTCACGGTCTCGTACATGGCCAGCGTCTGCGGCGCGTCCGTCACGGGGAGGACCGCAATAACGGGAATCAGCGGCGTGTGCGCGGCGAAAACATTCCGGTAGCTCCAGGCCCAGCTGCGCACCGCGTCCTCCCACGGCGCCGAGCCAAAATCGGATACGTCCACCAGCGACGTGAGATGGTCCTCCACCAGGAGCAGTACGTCCCGTTTCGACGCCACATGGTTGTAAAGGGCCGACGGCGCCACGTCCAGTTCCTTGGCCAGGCCCGCCATGGTGAGGCCGTCGTAGCCCTTGCGGTTAATCAGCTCCAGCGCCGCCGTCGTGATGCCAGCCTTGTCCAGCAGTGCGGCGGAAGGCCGCCCGGCCCGCCTGCGGGCAGTGCCCCGGTTGCCGGCACCGCCGTTGCCGGCAGCCGCTCCATCACCGGCGGCGGCCACACTGGTGGCGCTCCCGTTCCCCGCGGTGCGTCCCTCTACGGCTGGTACTGCCGGCATCACTGGCCTTTCTCTGGTGGTCACCTGCATTATTCCATCCGGCACTTCCGGTCCCGGCCCCAAGCAGCTATAGTTCTAATAAATGAATGGCATTCATTTAGTGCTCCCCGTCACAGGTGGGAGCTCAAGAGAGGACATCATGCTGAACCTGAACCGCGACGTCGTTGTCGTTGGAGCCGGGCCCTCCGGACTGACCGCAGCCCGTGAACTGAAAAAGGCCGGACTCACCGTCGCCGTGCTCGAGGCGCGTGACCGCGTGGGCGGCCGCACCTGGACCGATACCGTTGACGGCGCCATGCTGGAAATCGGCGGCCAGTGGGTCTCGCCGGACCAGACCGTACTCCTGGACCTCCTCCAGGAACTGAACTTGGAAACCTACCCGCGCTACCGCGAGGGTGAGTCCATGTACATCGGCAAGGACGGCATCCCGGTCCGCTACACCGGCGACACCTTCCCCGTTGACCCGGACACCGAAGCCGAGATGAACAAGCTCATCGCCCTGCTGGACGGACTCGCCGCAGAAATCGGCCCCACCGAACCCTGGGCGCATCCCAAGGCACGCGAGCTGGACACCATCTCCTTCCACCACTGGCTGCGGCAGCACTCCGCCAACGAGGAAGCCTGCAACAACATCGGCCTCTTCATCGCCGGCGGCATGCTCACCAAGCCCGCCCACGCCTTCTCCGCGCTGCAGGCAGTGCTGATGGCCGCGTCCGCCGGCTCCTTCACGCACCTCACAGACGAGGACTTCATCCTGGACCGCCGCGTGGTGGGCGGCATGCAGCAGGTCTCCCTGCTCATGGCACGGGAGCTGGGGGACGACGTCGTCCTTAACTCCCCGGTGCGCACCGTCAACTGGGAGCCGGACGCCGACGGCGGCCACCGCGTCACCGTCGTCTCCGAGCAGGCCACCGTCAACGCCCGCTTCGTGATCATGGCCGTGCCGCCCAACCTGTACTCCCGCGTCTCGTTCAATCCGCCGCTGCCGCGCCGCCAGCACCAGATGCACCAGCACCAGTCCCTGGGCCTGGTCATCAAGGTCCACGCCGTCTACAGCCGCCCGTTCTGGCGGAACTCGGGCCTCTCCGGCACCTGCTTCGGCGCCGGATCCCTGGTCCAGGAGGTCTACGACAACACCAACTTCGGCGACACCCGCGGCACCCTGGTGGGCTTCATCTCCGATGAAAAGGCTGACGCCGTCTTCGAGTTGGGTGCCGACGACCGCAAGCGCGCAGTCCTGGAATCCATCGCAGGCTTCCTTGGCGCCGAGGCGCTGGAGCCCGAGGTCTACTACGAGTCCGACTGGGGCTCGGAGGAATGGACCCGGGGCGCCTACGCTTCCAGCTACGACCTCGGCGGCCTCCACCGCTACGGCAAAGACCAGCACGCCCCCGTCGGGCCCATCTACTGGTCCTCCTCAGACCTCGCCGCAGAAGGCTACCAGCACGTGGACGGCGCCATCCGGATGGGCCAGCGCACGGCGGCCAGCATCCTCGAGGCAGCGAAGGTGGCAGTTCCCGCCTGACCGTCCGCGCCTAAGGCAGGGGAGTGCGTCGGGTGGATTCTAAGCATGCTTACCAATAGGCTGGCCGATGGGGAGCGTCCCCGCACGCAGACGAACGAGGTGAGACATGACTGACACCGGCATCAGCAAGGTAACGGACATCATCAACCATTCCCACATCGGAATGTTGACCACCATCAACGAGGACGGCGCGCTCGTCAGCCGGCCGCTGGCCGTCCAGGACGTGAAGGACGACGGCGACATGTGGTTCTTCACCGGGCTCGGCACCTCGCAGGTGGCCCATGTCCGGGCTGACCCGCGCGTGAATGTTTCCTTCGGGAAAAACACCGAGTGGGTCTCAGTGGCAGGCACCGCCGAAGTGGTGACCGACCGGGACAAAATCCGTCAGATGTGGAACCAAGCTGTGGAGGCGTGGTTCCCGGACGGCCCGGACACCCCTGAGGTGTGCCTGCTCCGCATCGACTCCGACTCAGCGGAGTACTGGACGAGCCCCGGCGGAACGGCCGCCACCGTGTTCCAGTGGGTCAAGTCCAAGGTCACCAACAGCCGGATGAGCGTGGGCGAAAGCGGCACCGTAGAGCTGTAAAAAACCTACAGACCGCTCAGGGCGCCGAGGACGGCGGGAAGCAGCACGTCGTCCCGGCCCCAGGCCGGGTCCAGGATTTCCACGTACCAGGAGTCGGCCAACAGCAGGGCCAGGGCATCGTTGGTTTCACCGGCCCAGTCCTGGATCTGTTCCTCGGTCACCGGGTTCTCGCTGGAGCCCAGGACGGTGACCACCTCGCCGCCATCCAGCGTCACCGGGATGGCCGCGTTGCTGGATTCCCCCGGCGCATGGGCCACAGTGACCAGCTCGGACCGGGTGGACAGGGCCAGCAGCTCCGCGGCGCTTTCGGCACTGCAAAAGCCCGTGACGTACTGGCGCTGCGCAAGATCACCGGTCCGCAACCCGGGCTGGGACTCCTTGGTGAACAGCCCGTTCCGGTTCAGTACGGCGAGCTCGACGGCGATAGGTGCCGTCTCGTCGTCGTACGTGGCAGTGAAGGTGGCCGGCTGGAACTCACTCTGGCCTTCCAGCCAGCGGGCCGTCAGTTCGCCGGCGGCCGCCAGGGTGGTGGCCTGGCGCCAGGCGCCCCGGTCCTCCAGCCGCCTGCCGAACTGGTCGCGGTCTTCCGTTTCTTGAAGGTCCATCCTCGGATGCTACGGCGCTCCGCCGCCGGACTCCAGCGGCGGCGACACAGCACTTAACGCGCGCAACAGGCGTTAGTGCCCCTGGGCGGGAATCCCGGCCGCCTGTTCAGCTGCGGCCAGGGCACGGCCAAAGCGTTCGACGGCGGGCGGGTACTCCTGGTGCCGGGCGGCCCGCAGCTGCTCCGCCTCCCGCATGGCCTTAATCACCGCTGCCGTGTGCGGCAGCCGCACATCGGTCATGGCGGGAAAATCGATGCAGTACGCCGGATCAAGCTCATAGCGGCGCCAGCGCTCCAGCAGCATGCTGTGTTCAGCCTGCGCAGCGGTATAGAGGGGCAGATACTCACGGCTCTGGCGCCGGGCAGAGAGCCGCGCGGCGATCCGGGGGCTGCCCCGGTAGGCCGCGACACCGGACGCCACAGCCGCCCCGGTAAGAAACAGCCCGGCCACCGGGGAAGACAGCGTGGGGATCAGCAGCGCGGGCAGCGCCACGGCGGAGCCCAGGAAAAGGTCCCAGAACAGCTGGTCCGAGCGCTCAGGCTCCCTACCGGCTCCAGCCAGCGACCGCCGTCGGACCTGGAACACGGTGGCGGCCACACTCACCACCAGCACGGACCCGCACAGCAGAAGTACCCACGCCCCCTGGAACAGGGATTCAGCGATGGCTGCCACCTTGCACCTCCACGTCCGCACGCCCGGGCGTTACGCCGGGCTGGTCCTTCCATTGGAGCGCCTTCCCAGGCCCTGGTCAATGGCCGCACCGGCAGCGGCACTACTGCGCGATGGGGAGTCTTCCCGGCCGCGCCACAAGCCACGTACGGTGGGAGCCATGCGACTGAAAATGTGCAGCATCCACGTCCAGGATCCCGCGGCCGCCCACACCTTCTATACGGAGACCCTTGGCTTCGAGACACTGATGGCCATGCCGGAGTACAACCTCTTCATCATCAAGGATCCCGGCGCGGACCAGGGCTCGGTGGGCCTGCTGCTGGAACCCAGCGACAACCCCATCGGCGCCACCTACATGAATGCCGTGCACGACGCCGGCCTGCCCGCCATCGTCTTCGGCGTCCCGGACGTGCGGGCGGAGTACGAGCGGCTGGTCAAGGCCGGTGTCACCTTCAAGAGTGAGCCTGCGGAGGACCCGTCCGGGATCAGTGCGGTGCTCGACGACGGCTGCGGGAACTACATCCAGCTGCACCAGGACTGACATCTCCGGACACAACAGAGGCTTGTTCGCAGATCCGTACCATCAAGGTTCTGATCCGCGAACAAGCCCGGTTTCGAAAGCGCTTAGGCGCGGGCGCGCTTGGCTTCCTTCTTGGCAGCTTCTTCCTTCACGCGCTGGGCCTCGGCCCGGACGGCAGCGTGCGTGGCGCGCTCGGTGACCAGCCACTGCGGGGGAGCCTGCAGCAGCGCGGTGATCTCCGCCGTCGTCAATGCTTCTTCAACGCCGCCGCGTGCCAGGCCGCTGATGGAGACGTTCAGCTTCTGCGCCACCACCGGGCGGGGGTGCGGGCCGTTGCGGCGCAATTCGGCGAGCCACTCCGGCGGGTTGGCCTGGAGTTCGGCGAACTCCTCGCGGGTGATGGTGGATTCCTGGAACTCCTGCGGTGTTGCGGGCAGGTAGATGCCAAGTTTCTTGGCAACGGTGGCCGGCTTCATGGACTGGGAGTTTGCAGAGGTCATGCTTCAAGGGTATCCGGGCGGACGGTACTGTGAAGACGTGCCCACCGACAACACCCCCCAGCCAGACGCCGCTCCGACGGGCCCTGCCGATCCCGCCGTCGAGAACGCTCCCCGCGTCCTCCGCATCGCCTATGTGGCCGGAGTGACGCCGGGCAAGTGGATCCGCCGCTGGGAGGAGCGGGTGCAGCACGTTCCGCTGGAGGCGTTTATGTCCGACGACGGCGCGCAGGTCAAGGTGCTGCGTGACGGCTCCGCGGACCTCAGCTTCGTCCGCCTCCCGGTGGAGCGCGAGGGCCTCAGTGTGATTCCGTTGTATGAGGAGCAGCCCGTGGTGGTGGCGCCGAAGGGTCACGAGATTTCGGTGTTCGAGGAAGTGGCGCTCGCCGACATGGAACAGGAGAGCTTCCTGGACGTCGCAGCCCTTGGCGGCCCGGAGGCCGCTTTGCAGGTGGTGGCTACGGGGGCGGGACTGGCGATCCTGCCCATGTCCGTGGCCCGGCACTTTAACGTCAAGGACACGGTTGCCAGGCGGCTGACCGGCGCGCCCACTACGGAGATTGCCGTTGCCTGGCCCACCGATTCCACGGATGAAGTGATCGAGGAATTCATCGGGATTGTGCGCGGCCGGACCGCCCAAAGCTCCCGGCAGCCGTCCGCCCAGCCCGTGCAGGTGAAGAAGGAGCCCAAGCCGGACCGGCGGGGCACCGGAACCAAGAAGGCGCCGAAGGTTGCGCAGCGCTACGCGCCTAACCCGGACAAGGGCCGCGGCAAGGGCTCGCGGAAAAAGGGCAAGCGCTAGCGGAGGTCCCGCCAAAGAGCCGTAGACGCCGGAAGGCCGGCCCCTTGCGGAGCCGGCCTTCCTGAACCTGAAACGGGCCTACGTTGGATGGACCCTACGTGTTCTGGACGTGGTCTTTGGCGTCGGTGGCGCGGTCTTTGACGTCGGTGACGGCGCCTTGGCCTTCGGCTTTGACGTTCTGGACGCCCTCGGTGGCGGTGGTTTTGACGTTTTCCATCGCTTCCTGGGCTGGTTCCTTGAGGTCCTGGACCATGTCCTTGGCGGCGTCGGTGACCTGGGTGGCCAGGGGTTCGGCGGCGGATTTGAGTTGCTGGGCCGCTTCGCGTTCTTTCTGGCTTGGCGGGATCAGGGACGAGACCAGCATCCCGGCGCCGAAGGCGATCAGGCCTGCGGCCAGGGGGTTGCCCTGGGTTTTGGTTTTGACCTGGTCCGGTGCGTGCGAGATCGCGGTGCCGGCGTCGCTGAGTTTGGCGGCGGCGGTGTCCTTGGCCCCGTGCAGGGTGTCGCCGGTGCTGTGCAGGGCATCGGTGGTGTGCCCGGTGCCGGAGTGGACCCGGTCCTGGACCGTGGATGTTGCTGAGTCTGCTGCTCCCATGATTCGCTCCTTGACTCCGGTGACGGCGTCTTTGACCTTGTCGGTCTGGCGGTGGACGATGTTGGACGGGGTGACTTTGTCCGCGACCGCGTCCACGTTGGTGCCGAGGCGGGCGCGGGTGGCTTCTATGTCTGAACGGATTGCGTCCGGGTTATCGCTCATCGGTTTACCTCACCTGGTTTTAGGGTTGGGGGAATTTCGGAGAGTGTTTCGCCTGTCTGGGGCAGGCCCTTGATCTGCTTGAGTTCCTTGCGCCCGATCGAGGCCAGGACCGCGGCGATGATGCCCCAGATCACGGCGACGATCACGGCGGCCCAGCCCAGCGGCATCAGGGCGCCCAGGGCGAACATCAGGGCCAGGGACAGGAAGATCAGGACGAAGTGGCCGGCCACGCCGGCCCCGCCGAGCATCCCGGCGCCCTTCCCGGCCTTCGTGGCGGACTGCTTGGCCTCGGCCTTCGCGAGTTCCACTTCCTGCCGCATCAGCGTGGACAGGTCCCTGGTCACCTCACCGAGCAACTCACCCAACGACGCGTTATCCGCTTTCTGATGCGCCTCACTCGGCGGCATCTCCGGAATCTGGCTACTCATAGCTGGCGTCCTTCCGTTGACCGGTAGGTGCCGTCGGCAGCGTGGTAGCTGCCGTCCTCGTCACGGTAGGGGTCATCCTCGAACCGGAGCGGGGTGTCCTCCGTGCTTCCCGTGGGAAGGGTGGAGGTGGAGACTGGCGCTCCCGTACCCACTACCGGCTCAGCAAAGAGGTCATCAGTTCCTGCCGCGTACACCGTCTCCTGGTGGATCGGAGCCACCGGGGCGGACTGCACCGGCCGCTGGGCCGGGCTGGAGTGCACGGCACCCTGGGAATCCGTTGCCCCTGCGGCGAGGCCGCGGGTGAGCCGGCCTGCCAGGACCCCGGCCCCTGCTGCCAGCAGGAGGAAGGTGCCGGGCCGGTTCCGGGCGAACCTCTGGACCTCGCCGAGGAGGTCGCCGGGCTGCTTGTTTTCAAGCCAGGACGCCACCGATTCACTGCGCTGGGCTGCCTGGCGGATGAGGTCGCTGGCCACACCCTGCTGGTCGGGGGCGCTTGCCATGCTGTGAAGCTGGCTGGAAATGGTCCGGATGCCTTCGGCGGCCTTCTGCTGCTGCGTTCCGGCTTGGCTGGTCAATCCGGACTTTGCCTGGGCCAGCAGATCCTGGGCGTTGCTCTTCGCCTCTGCGGCGACGTTGGCAGCTTCATCCTTGGCAGTGTGGGCTACGCCCTGGGCTGCAGTGGCGGCGTGGCCGGCCACATTCGAAGCCTCTTCCTTTGCCGCGTCCTTCTTGGAGGTGCCGCCGGTGCCCGGAGTGCCTGGGGTGGCATAAGTGTCTTCAACACCCACTTCGGAAGCACCGTACGGGTCCGAGATAGCGGGGTTGGGAGTCTGGGGCCATTGGTTCTCTGTCATCATGCTCTCTTTCGCAAAGGGTCAGCTGGCGATCAAGAACCAGCAATGCTGGCAATAAGTAGTAAGCAGGGTTACTAGTTAGATACTAAGCACACTTCCCATTTGGATTGCAAGGGGGTGTGTTGGGAGCTTCCCTTTTGAACGGCCCTGCGGCAGGGCGGATAGTAAGCGTACTTGCGAACAGGATGCTAAGCATGCTTATTGTAGGTAGGTAGCGACGCATGAAGGGGTAACTACACCTGCACTTCGCCACCTACAGGAAGGCCGCGGCCGATGACGAGCAACCTCGATCCGGATGCACGGAACAGCTACCGCCTTATTACGCTGGCGGCACGCCTGGTCCAGCGGCGTCAGGATGATGCTCTGGCGCCCCTTGGCCTGACCCGTGCAGCTGTTATAGCCCTGGAAGGGCTGGCAGCCGGACCCCTCAACCAGGAACAACTTGCCGAGGTGGTCCGGGTGCAGAGCCAGACCCTGGGCAGGGTGCTCACCCGGCTTGAAGGCTCAGGGCACATCACCCGGACCCGCCAGTCCACAGACCGCCGGCAGTTTAGGGTCGAACTCACCGATCTCGGCCGGGCGGCCCTCGAGGCAGCCCGGCAGGCGGAAATCGACGCCTATCCGGATGATCCGGAGATCTCCTGGAAGGTTCTGCAGGACGAGCTCACCAAGTTCATCCGTGCGGTGCCGCCCGGCAGGGACCCGGAGGTGGTTCCTTTTGTTGCGCCCGAACACCACCGCACTCCGCGCCGGTTTCCGGGTGCGCGCAGCCATGGTTTTCGTGGACTGGACCATCCGCAGCAATGAGCGCGGGAAGAATGAGCACGGGAAGATAGCGCAAAAGAGGGGCAGGGCCGGCAGCCCTGCCCCTCTCCCTGCGCTCTTGCTACTTGTTGTTCTCCTGCGTTCCGGTTCCGGTCGCGTCGTTGTCCTCCAGCAGCCCCCGCTGGGCCAGGTCGGCGGCTTCGGAAGCTTCGGCCGGCAGTGGATCCGTTGCCGGAGGAACGTCGCTTGGTGCGTAGTCGGCAAGGCCCGCAGCAACACGCTCCTGCTCGGCCGCAGCCTCATACGCGTCGTCGTCCACGTCCTCCGGCATTTTGCCGTGGCCCGTCCGCGTGGGATTCGGCAACGCGTCCTCTTCGGGGATGATCACGCCGCCAGGGGCAAGGTCCTCGTTGTCATTTCCATGTGCCATAGCTGCCTTCCTTCCTGTCAGTTCGCTTGCTGCTGGTGATGGCTTACGACGACGGCACGTCGGGTCCCGTGGACCAGCGCAGCAGGGCTGCCACACCGGCATCCTCCGGCAGGACCGGGCCGGGGACCAGCAGCACCTGCGCATCTGTCAGCGCGGCCGCCCGAAGCAGGGCTGCGGGAGCGGGGACCTTGCCCAGTACGCCGGCCCCCAGGGATTCCTCCTCCGCTAAGGCAATCCAGGGCTCGGCATCAAGTGCCAGCAGGGTCCGCTCCGAAAGTGCGGCGTCGTCAAAGATGAGCGCCTCCACTTGGGCCTGCTGCAGGGCGTGCACCACAGCCCCGATCCCGGTGGCGGACTCAGGATTGGCCTGGCCTTCCTGCATGGCCAGGCGGTCCATGATCTCCTGCTGTTCGGCGGCCCACTGTTCCGCGACGCGCTGGTTGACCTGGTCTTCGAGGAGGCCCTCATCCGCACCCGCTGTGTGCGTGTGGGAATCGATGGTGGACACCAATGCCTGGCTGGCCTTGGAGAGTTGCTCTTGTACCAGCCTCCGCGCGTGGATATCGCCGGCAAGGATCACCAGCCGTGCGCCGCTGCTGCCCACCACCCGGTCAATTTCCCCGGCCACCTGGTCCGCGTTGCGGCGCCAGACGTCCTCGGTGTGGTGCTGGAAGCGGAGATGGGCCCAGCCCCCGCCCTGGAACTTCTTGATGTGCTGGGTATCGCCTTGGACTTCCTCGGTGCTCGCCGGTGCCCCGGCTCCCGCGTAATGCAGCCGGATCTCGCCATGTTCGCGGCTGACTTCGGCAACAACGAAGGGGAATTCCTCCGGCCGGTGCTTGACCAGCGGCAGGAGGTCCGGGATGGAATCCACCGACATCCGCTCCGGCAGCACGAGCGCGCCGGGCAGTACCTCGTTGATCTCCACGTTTCCCTGGTGCACCAGGACGAACCTGGACACGGGGGAGGGGATGCCTGCTTCGGGCTGCAGGGCCTGCTCCACGGCATCAAGGTCCGCAGCAGAAGCACCCTGCGCTTCCAGGGCGGCGCGGACATTGCCGGGCCGGACATCGCTTGCTTCCAGGCTGTCCACGGTGCCCGTTCCCGCGTCCACGTAAGCGGTGCACCAGGGGCCGGGGAGCCGGTACCGGTCCGCGTGCTCCTTCAGGCTCCGGGTCACTGTTCCTCCTCCGCGTCGCTGATGGAATCGGGGGAAGCGACGGGATTCAGGGCCTCCTGGACTTCAGCAGGATCCGTATCGTCGGGGAAAGGTTCGGTCTCGCGCCACTCCTCCGCGTGGGGAGGCTGGTTTGCATGGACCGCGCCCTGGGTTTCGTGCTTCAGCTCCTCATCGAGGATGGGGCCGTGTTTGGTGTTGCCGCGTTCAGCCATGACGATCTCCTTCGCTCGTGAATTTAGTATCACAGGCTTACTAGTTCGTCATTTCACGGTAGCACCAGGAGGCGGCGGCCAAAAGGGGGAATTCAGGAGGTCCCTGCCGGCTCAATCCCCTGGGGGCACTCAGGCTGCGCAGGCATCCTTCAGGGCCTGGACGGACTCGGACGGCACCTGGTCTCCGGCCTCCGCAATCTGGCCCAACGGCGTCGTAATTTCAGCGGGTACACCGGCCGTGCGGGCGGCCGATACCAGCCCGCCGAGGGCCCGCTTGTCCTCCACGCTGACCAGGCCGTCCTGGACAACGGCGCAAATCTGCCGGTTCACTTCCTCCGCCGCAGCCGTGGCCACCTTCGACGCGGCGTCGCTTGCAGCATTCCCCGCGGCTTCCTCGACGGCGCCGCAGCCGGTGAGCAGCAGCATCAGGGGGACAGCGGACAGGGCGGCAAGGCGGCGGTTCATGGTTCCACCCTAACAACCGGCTAATAAACCGCCGGTGCCCGGGTTCGGGGCCGTTACCGGCCGCTCGCCGCGGGGACGCCGAGGAGGTGGTCCAGCAGTCCGTTGCGGAACTTGCCCTCGGGATCGTGCGAAGAGGCCAATGAGCGGAATCCGGCGAAGCGGGGGTACAGCGACTCCCAGTCGTGCCCGGCCGGGGAGAACAACTTGCCCCAGTGCGGCCGGGCGCCGAAGGGCCGGAGCGCGTCCTCGAGTTCGGGAAGGAGAGCTTCCACCTCGGGCTGCAGCGGCTTCCAGGTGAAATGCAGGGCCACGCTCTGCTGCTGGTAGAAGGGGCTCAGCCAGAACTCGTCTGCAGCACCTGTGCGGATTTCCGAGACAAAAAGCAGCGGCGCCAGCTTGTCCGCCAGGCCGCGGACCGCCTGAAGCGCCTCCGGCGCGTTCTCCAGCGGCAGGATGAACTCGCTCTGCAGCTCCTCGCCCTTGCTGGGCGTGAACTCGTGCCGGAAATGCGGCAGCCGGTCCAGCCAGTGTCCCGGCTCATCAAGCTGGATGGTGCAGTTTTCCGCGGACATGTCCGGCAGCGGGTGGCGGGGGAACGTGGCGGCGGTGGCACCGAACAGGTCAGCCAGCGGCGGCTCCTGGTCCAGGGCCTTGAGCCAGACCTGGCTGATGGTTTCGCCGGCGTAGTCCGTGAACAGGCTGACGCTGTACGCGCTGGACATGATGTCTTTGAAGTCCGTCAGCGCCCGGTCCCATGGCAGGTTTTCCAGGACGCGCTGGCGCATCCGGAAGCTGGGCCGGACCGTCAGCTCCAGGCCCGTCACGATGCCCAAGGCTCCCAGGCCCACCACGCTGGCCAGGAACTCGTCCCCGTCCGCGCGGGTCAGCGTAACGCATTCACCCGAGGGGCGGACCAGGTCGATCGACTCCACTGCCCCGGCGAGCGAGGGGTTGTTCACACCGGAGCCGTGGGTTCCGGTCTGGACGGCTCCGGCCACCGAAATGTGGGGGAGTGACGCCAGGTTGTGGATGGCCATGCCGGATTGCTCCAGCGTGCGGCACAGGGCTCCGTAACTGACTCCGCCGCTGACCTTGACGGTGCTGCGCTCCCGGTCAAGGAGCACCTCCTGCGGCAGGGCATCAAGCAGAACATGCACGCCGTCGGTGTCTCCCACCCGGTTGAAGGAGTGCCGGGATCCCAGCGCCTTGATCCGGCCCGCGCGCTTCACAATCCGGGCCAGTTCCGCTACCGATTCCGGCCGTTCAACATGCGCGGAGGAGTATTCGAGGTTGCCTGCCCAGTTCTTCAAAAGTCAGCTTTCCGGTGGGGGACGAGAATTCGCTTTCTCAACTGTCAGCGCTAACAAACGGCGGTGTCAAGGCGCTTCCACGGAGTGCACGCTTTCCCACGGGGAGTGCATTTCCACCCCGGCATCCGGGTACGGGCATCCTGAACAGCCGCACACCTGAAATTCATTTGGCCGGCGCCGTTCGGCGCGCGCGCGAATCGTGGCAGAGTGGGATGCAGTCGAGTTGAGGGAGGAACTCAGTGTCTGATCTGGGAGAAGCGACCACCAGCGTGTCTGGGGCCGATGCAGTAGAACAGGCCGGCGAAACCGGCAACACGACTGGGCCGGAGGCTGCAGCGGTGACAGAACCGGCAGAATCCATCGAGGAGACAGAGTCCTCGGAGGTGCCGGAAGCTCCGGAAATTACTTTCGACGAAAAGTTCTACCCGGCCCGGCCCAAGGCACTGCGCCCCGTGGCCCGACGTCGGCAGTATTTTGCCAACGCCCCGTCCCTGGAACTGGACGGCCTGAACAAAACCTACGTGGAGTGGCTGCGGAACCAGGCCATGCTCGGCGACGCCAACGTCCTGGCGAGGCAGCTCTCCGGGCAGGCCAGCATGTGGCAGCACTCCTACGCGCACCCCAACCCGCGCGCCGCCGTCGAACGCGCCTCCGTCTGGTTCACCGCCTATCCGCTGTCCTACATGACCACCCCGGGGCAGTCGTTCCTGGGGGCGCTGGGCGACCCGGAGCTGTGGAAAACGTTCCGGGAAATCGGCATCAGGGCCATCCACACGGGACCCGTCAAGAAGGCCGGCGGGCTGCAGGGGTGGCGGGAAACGCCAAGCGTGGACGGCCACTTTGACCGCATCAGCATGGCCATCGATCCGCTGTTCGGCGAAGAAGACGAGTTCCGCCGGATGTGCGAGGTGGCCGGCGAACACGACGGCACCATCATTGACGACATCGTCCCCGGACACACCGGCAAGGGTGCGGACTTCCGCCTCGCCGAGATGAACTACCGCGACTACCCCGGCATCTATCACATGATCGATATCCCGGAATCGGACTGGCATCTGCTGCCGGACGTCCCGCCGGGCGAAGACTCGGTCAACATCAGCCCCGACGCGGAGCTGGCGCTGCAGCAGGCCGGGTACATCATTGGCAGGCTTCAGCGGGTTATCTTCTACGAACCCGGCGTGAAGGAAACCAACTGGAGTGCCACCCGGGCCATCGTGGACACCACCGGCCAGAAGCGCCGCTGGGTGTACCTGCACTACTTCAAGGCCGGCCAGCCCTCCATCAACTGGCTGGATCCCACGTTCTCCGGCATGCGCCTGGTGGTGGGCGACGCCCTGCACTCGCTGCTCGACCTGGGCACCGGTGCCCTGCGGCTCGACGCCAACGGCTTCCTGGGGGTGGAAAAGAGCGCCGAGGAACAGCCCGGCTGGTCCGAGGGGCACCCGCTCTCCGAGGCAGCCAACCAGCTGATCGGCAGCATGGTCCGCAAGGTGGGCGGCTTCACGTTCCAGGAACTGAACCTCACGATTGACGACATCAAGGCCACGTCGGAAACCGGGCCGGACCTGTCCTACGACTTCATCACCCGCCCCGGCTACCACTACGCCCTGGTCACCCAGGACACCGAGTTCCTGCGCCTGACCCTGCGCCTGGCCATGGAGATCGGTGTGGATCAGGCGTCGCTGGTGCACGCGCTGCAGAACCACGATGAACTGACCTACGAACTGGTGCACTTTGCCACCCGGCACAAGGACGACGTTTTCGAGCTGGCCGGCACCGAAATGAACGGCGCGGAGCTGACGGAGCATGTCCAGGAAACGCTGCGGAATGCGCTGACGGGGGAGAACGGCCCCTACAACGCGGTGTTCACCACCAACGGCATCGCCTGCACCACGGTCAGCGTGATCACGGCGGCCCTGGGCATCAAGGATATTTCCGCGCTCACCGCCGAGCAGATCGATACTGTGCGGGAAGCGCACCTGCTGCTGGTCATGTACAACGCACTGCAGCCCGGCGTGTTCGCCCTGTCTGGCTGGGACATGGTGGGCACCACCACCCTGGACAGGGCACAGGTCCAGGAGCTCACCTCCCAGGGCGATACCCGCTGGATCAACCGGGGGGCTCACGACCTGATGGGTACCAACGCCGAAGCGACCGTCTCGGCCTCGGGAATGCCGCGGGCCCGCAGCCTGTACGGGCCGTTGCCCGAGCAGCTCAAGGATGAAGGGTCCTTCGCGCGGCGGCTCCAGAAGATCCTCAAGGTCCGCGAGGAGTGGGGCATTGCCACCGGCGTGCTCCTGGACGTTCCGCAGGTTTCCCAGCGGGGTCTGCTGGTGATGGTGCACCGGCTCGCGTCCGGCCAGATCCAGGTGACGGTCCTGAACTTCTCCGGTGAAAGCATCACCGGCAGCGTCAACTCCAGCCACCTGGAGGCCGGCGCCGGGGTGCGGGACCTGTTCACGGACGAGACGGTGGGCCAGGTGGATGACCTGCACAGCTTCTTCATTGAGCTTGGTGCGTACCAGGGGACGGCGCTGCTGATTGAAGAGCCGGCTCCCGAGGAGGAAGAGGCGCCGGAGGGCCTGTAGTTCCGCCGGGGTCGCGGTCATGCCGCCTTGACCAGGGGGAGTTCGTCCCAGTGCGTGGTGTACCGGGGTGAGCGCATCCCGCGTTTCATGGTCCAGTCCGGTCCGCCGCGGATCCCGGCATGGCCCAGGCCAATGGATCCGCGGCCGTAGCGTTTGGTGATGTCCTCCAGCAGCGGGCCGATGTGGCGTTCCTCGTGCGGGTTCTCGAACAGTTCCAGTGGCTTCTGGTTGCCGCTGGGCCGCAGGTCCGTGACCATAATGCCCGCCCGGGCGTACCTGGTGCCTTCGACGATGGCGGGCAGCAGCGCATGGGCTGCCTTGGTGAGGATGACTGGGTCCGCCGTCGGCATGGGAAGCGGAACGCAGACGGACGGAAACGCCGCCTGCCGGGCGTTGAAGTGCGATGTCCCGGCGAAGGCGGTGAGGAGTTTCGCCTGCAGGTTGTGCTTGGCCAGCCGCCCGCTGGCCATCTGGGCGTAGACACTGAGGACCTGCCGCACGTCCTGGGCCGTGGTGATTGGGGTGGAGAAGGAGCGGGAGAAGATCAGTTGGTCACGCCCGATCCGCGCCTCTTCCATGGGGATGCACGGTGTGCCCTGCAGCTCCAGGACCGTGCGCATCATCACCACGGAGAAGCGTTCGCGGATCCTGACGGGGTCCGCGCGCTTGAGGTCCAGGATGGACTGGATCCCCATGGCGTTCAGGCGTTTGGTGATCCGTGTTGCCACGCCCCAGATTTCGATGACCGGAAGCCGGGCCATCAGGGCCTCCTGCTGATCGGGCGGCACTGAGTCCCAGCGGCAGACGCCGCCGAACGCCGGGTTGTGCTTGGCCCACTTGTTGGCGAGCTTGGCCAGCGTCTTGGTGCGGGCGATGCCGACGCAGACGGGCACTCCCACGTTCCGCGCCACGACAGCCTTGATGGTCCGGCCCAGCTCCAGCAGGTGTTCCGGGCTCCCTTTGACGCCGAGGAATGCTTCGTCAATGCTGTACACCTCCAGCCAGGCGGAGTACCGGCCCAGCAGTTCCATGACGCGGGCACTGATATCCCCGTACAGCTCATAGTTGCTGGATTTCGCGATAAGCCCCCACTCCCTGGCCCGCGGGGCGAGCTTGAACCAGGGGTCGCCGGTCTGGATGCCCAAGGCCTTCGCCTCCGGCGAGCGGGTGACAGCGCACCCGTCATTGTTGGACAGCACGATCAGCGGCTTTCCCTCCAGCGAAGGGTCAAAGGCGCGCTCGGCGCTGGCATAGAAGCAGTTCACATCCACATGGGCGATCTCGGGCATCTGCCGCATGATGGCCGGCTTCATGGCAACTTCTCACACATGATGCAGGCACCTGGTGGCCACACCCCAGATGGTCAGCTCGCTCAGCGCGGAGACCCTGATGTCCGGGTACTTCGGGTTTTCGGCCTGCAGCAGCACGCCCCCCGCCGTGATCCGCAGCCGCTTAATGGTCAGCTCTCCGTCCAGCACTGCGACTACCACCGAGCCGTCCCGGGGCTCGAGGGCCCGGTTGACGATCAGTTCGTCCCCGTCGCTGATCCCCGCGCGCTCCATGGAGTCCCCGGTCACCCGGACCACGAAGGTGCTGGTGATGTCCTTGATCAGGTGTGCATTCAGGTCTATCCGGCCATCGAAATAGTCCTGGGCGGGGGACGGATACCCTGCTGCCACCGGCACCGGGGACAGCCAGGCCAGGTGCAAAGAGAGTCCCGCATCTATCACACGGGGACCGATAATAACGCCCACAACACACCCTTATTCGAATATATGTTCGATACTTTGAGTGTACAGCCGCGGGCGGACAATGACGACGGCGGGTTACGCCGTCCGCTCCACGGACGCGAGGATGGCGCGCCCCAGTTCAGCGGGTTTGGTGAACTGGGGCCAGTGCCCGGTGGGGAGGTCCACGTATTCCACGTCGCGCATCCGGCCCAGCTCGGCCACAAAGGGGTGGCCGGCGTCGATCCACTCCTTCAGCATGGCGGACGGAAACTCGCAGGCGATGATGGTGGCCGGAACGTCGTAGCGGCGCTCGTCGTGAAGGTGCTGCTGCTCGTAGGCCACCCCCTTCGGCTGCGGGATGGCCCGGGCCCGGAAGGCCTCGCGGAGCCCGGTGCCGAGGTCCACCAGGTCCGCGTCCTTGAACTCCTCCCACGGCGGCAGCGGAACGTCGTCGCCGTCGGCTGCCAGCTCGTCGTTGATGACGCCCCCTTCGCCCAGGGGTCCGCTGTCCACATAGATGGCGCGCTCCACCCGGTTCGGCCGGGCATCCAGGGCGCCATGGATGATGGCGCCTCCACCCGAATGCCCAACGAGCACAACCCTGCCTTCCAGGGAGTCGATGGCGGCAACCACGGCGTCGATATGATCCCGCAGCCCGATCCCGGCCCGGTCGGCGTCAACCGACTCCAGGCCGGGAAGGGTGAGCGGATGCGTCCTATGGCCGGCGGCGTCCAGCGCGGGCGTCACCTCCGCCCAGGATGAGGCGTCCAACCAGAAACCGGGAACCAGGATGATGTCCATGACGGCACCCTACTAGCCGGGACGGACAAACTGAATGCGCGCTCAGCGCCGCTTCCGCGCCCGTCCATTGGTTCCGGAGCTTTCCCTCTTTTCCGCCGTCTCGCGCTCCGCCCACCGCTGGGACTTCCCGGCGGACACCACCTTCTGGTGCCACTCCCGTTGGTAAGCCCGCTGGGCGGCGGCATCGCTCCGTCGGGCCAGGGCGGCCAGTTCGCGCTGCAGTTTCAGGTAATTGTGCCAGCGTCGTTCCTCCAGCACACCGCCGGCAATGGCTTCCTGCACGGCGCAGCCGGGCTCGCCCTGGTGGGCGCAGTCCGAGAACCTGCACTCAGCTGCGAGCACCTCCACGTCGCCGAACATCTCACCAATGCCGTCCTCGGCGTCGAACAGTCCAAAGCCGCGCACGCCGGGGGTGTCCATCAGGACTGTTCCGTTGGGAAGCGGCACCAATTCACGCGACGTGGTGGTGTGCTTGCCCTTGAAGTCACCGGCCCGCACCTCCCCGGTGTCCTGGACGTCCCGCCCCACCAGGGCATTGATCAGCGTTGACTTGCCGGCGCCGGACGGGCCCAGCAGGACGATGGTGCCGCCCGCCGGAATGTGCGCCAGGAGTTCGTCGATGCCGTCACCGTTCTCCGCGGAGGTGGTGACCACGTCCACGCCCGCCGCCTGCAGGATGACTTTGCCGACGACGTCGTCCGCCACCGCGGCGAGGTCCGCCTTGGTGATGATCACCAGCGGAGTGGCCCCCGAGTCCCAGGCGGCAACAAGGGTGCGCTCCAGCCGGTTGTGCGTGAGGGGCCGGTCCACCGGCACCACCACGCCCACCATGTCCATGTTGGCGGCCAGGACCTGCGCGGCGGAGGAGTCCTCGAAGGCGCGCTTGCGGCTGAGTTCCGAGCGGCGGGGAAGGACGCCAAGGATCTGGCGCTCGCCGCCCCGGTTGGGGCCTATCCATACCCAGTCGCCGGTGACTGCGGTTTCACCGGTCAGGGGGTAGGGTAGGTGCAGGAGGTCTGCGCCCACTGCCACGAGCAGCAGGTTGCGGTCCACGCGGACCACCCGGCCGCGCTCGCTGGCATGTGCGAGGGGATGGTTGTCGAAATGTTGGGCGACGGCGGGGGTGTAGCCGTAGAGGAACGGGCTGTTGTTCACTGTGATACCTCGGGGTATGCCCCCTGCGCACCGGCCGCTGACGGCCTTGGCGTTCGGCGCTCCGCTGGTCAGGCGGCGAAGGTGCGGTGCAGGGGAAGGGTTTGGATGAAGGGTGCGGAGCGCTCGGGGCGAGCGACAGTGACAGTCATCAAAAACACCTCCCTCTCCAGCAGTAGGGACCGGTATCCAGTCCGGCTCTTACTGTAGCTGCGGCTGGCTGGATCCGCCACAGGGGTGGTTACCGCTGCAGCTCCAGCGCCCGCCGCTGCCGCGCCGAGATGCTCGAGACGAAGCCGCAGTTGGTGCACGTGATCCGGTAGGAGCGTGAGGTGGTGAACACCGGGATGAAGAACAGCGTGAACTTGGTGGCCCGTTCCTCCAGGTGATGGTGCACAAAGGATCCGCAGTTCCGGCACGTTGCGGGCTTGCCGGGCAGGGCTTTCAGTACTGTCTTGAAACCGAAGAGAAGGAGCACGGTTCTGCCTTTCGGGATGGTCCTGCGGGCTATTAGACAACTTTAGGCCCGGCGCGTGCGCCAGGGGTTGTCCTGACAGGTTCGCGGGCCGATGCCATACTTGGGGTCGGCACGCTTTTCCGCACTCGGGGGGACTTCGGATACATGGTTCTGGATACCGCGACCCTGAGAATCGCGTTTGGCCTGATGGCCCTGGTTCTGGTGTTCCTCTTCTACTTCTCCGCGTACCGGATCACGCGCTCGCCGTACAGCGGCTGGTGGTGCCTTGCCCTGATCTTCTTCCTCACCGGATCCGCATGCTTCCTGCTGGACGGTACCCCGCACCAGGTCTGGGCCAACCCGGCGGGAAACGTCCTGCTGGTCCACGGCGGCGTGGCGGTCTGGGCAGGCGCACGCTCGCTGCGCACGGTCCCGCCCATCAAATGGGCTTTCACCGGCATTCCGCTGGTCACGCTGGTTGCCTCCGTCCTGGACAATCCCGCCACCAACACCTGGTCCGGCGGCCCCGTGTTCCTGGGCGCCATGTGCCTCACCATCGGGCTTGCGTCCCGCGAGCTGTGGCGCCTGGAGCCGGGATATTCGCGCGTCCGGATTCCCATGGCCGTGGCGGCAGGCGGCCTCGCGGTTTTCTATTTCCTGCGCTGGCTGGCTTTCCTGGTGGAGGGGCAGAACGGCCCGACTTTCGTTACGGTCTTCGGTTCCGCCGTTACCACCATGGTGACCATGGTGCTGCTGGTGGTGGTCTCCTTCAGCATGGCCGCGCTCAGCAGCGAACAGCAGACCAGGGCTCTGCGCGTGGTGGCCACCCGTGACGACCTCACCGGGCTCCTCAACCGGAAGGCCTTCCTGGACCTGGCGGCCGAGCAGTTGGCGGACCGCAGCACCACCCGCGGCTCCGGCACCCTGATCCTGGCCGACCTGGACCATTTCAAGTCCGTCAACGACACCTACGGCCATGCCGCCGGGGACCTGGCCCTGCAGTCCTTTGCCAACGCCTGCACCGACACCGTGCGGTCCACCGACCTGGTGGGGCGGTACGGGGGCGAAGAGTTTGTCCTGTTCCTTCCCGGAACCAATGCGGAGCGGGCCGAAAACATTGCCGAGGAGATCAGCCGGCGCCTGGCCGCGGCCCCGGCAGCGGACGGGATGGACATGCCCACCGCGAGTTACGGGATTTCCACGTACGACGCCGGCACCAGGGACGTGGAGGGCCTGATCGCCGCCGCGGATGCTGCCTTGTACATGGCCAAGTCACTGGGCAGGAACCGAACGGCCCGCAGCGACAGGATGCGCTAGTACTGCGGACCGGCGGCGATGCCTTGGAAGGCCGGAGTCAGGCCGGTTCCCCCGCGAGTTGTCCGAGTTTTGGTGCTGCCGCGGCCGCACGGACCGTACCTACCGACCCGCGCCGGACCAGCGTTGCCGTGAACTGTGCCGGTGCGGCCCGGGGGAGCCCTTCCATCTGCCGGATGAGGGCCTTCGCGGCGGCTGCCCCCATGTTGTACACCGGTTGGGCGATCACGGTCAGAGGCGGGCTGGTGAGCCGTGTCCACGGAAAGTCGTCATACATGAGGAACGAAACATCGGCCGGAATGGACAGTCCCAGCTCCTGGATCGCTTCCACGACGCTCAGGGCGATCAAACCATCGGACGCCACCACCGCAGTTGCCTGCTCCGGACCCCGGAGAACCTCCCGGGTGATGCTGCGGATGGAGTCGGCGTCGCCGGCATTCAACCGGACCAGATCCTCCGGGAAGGGCAGCCCGGCCGCCACGTATGCCTGCCGCATGCCCTCAAGGCGGTCCGCGATCTGCGACGAATCCAGTACCATGTCCGCCCGATAGGGAGCGTCGGTCCTCAGCGTTGAAATGAACGCGATCCTCCGGTGGCCGGCACCGAGCAGATATTGCGTGGCCTGCAGGGAAATCTTCGCCATGTCCACGGCAACCGTCTCAACGTCCAGGGTGCCGCCGCTGCGGTCAAGGAAGACCAGGGGGCGGCCGGATTGGTGGACCTGCCGGAGGTGTTCGGTGTCCACTGACGATGCCGGCGCGACGATCAGGCCATCCACCCGCTTGTCCAGCAGGACCCGCACCGCCTCCACTTCGGCTGCCCGGTCCTCATCGGTATTCACCAGGATGACGTTGTAGCCCGCCTTCTTCGCCGCATCCGTAATGCCCCGGGTAGCCAGGCCGAAGTGCGGGTTTTCAATGTCACCCACCACCACGCCAATAGTGTGCGATTTGCCCGTATTCATGCTGCGGGCGAGTTCGTTGGGGCGGTAGGAAAGAGCCTCCGCCGCGGCGAGGACCCGTTCCCGGACATCATCACTGACGGCTCCGTAATTTCCCAAAGCGCGTGCGGCCTGCGCTTTGGAGACCTGGGCCGCCTTGGCGACGTCGGCAACTGTTACGTCCCGCCGTCGTGCTCCTTCACCGTTCATCTTCACCTTTCGAAGGGCTGTTGACTGCCCTTGTGACTTCGGCTACATTTCTATCCATCGATGTGAGTCCGGTCTCAATCCTAAGCGGTGAGACCGGACTCAACAAGAACATCGGCGACTTTCTTCGGCGGCCCTGACAGCACCGCCTTCCCACCAACGATTGGACAACGCTGTGAAGAAAATGACATTCCGCCCGGTCGGCATTGCCGCGGCAGCACTGGCCGCCGTCCTGGCGCTCTCCGGCTGCGGCTCGACGTCGGCGGCCTCTACCACGGAAAACAATCCGTATGGACTCATCCAGCCGGGCACTATCAGGGTGGCGAGCCTGGGCGATTCAAAGCCGTACACCTTCGCTGACGGCTCGGGCAATTTCACCGGCTTCGACGTTGAGCTTTTCAAGGACGTGGCCCACCGCGCCGGCGTGGACAACGTGGTCTTCACCGGCCAGGACTTCTCCGGCCTCCTTGCAGCAGTCGCCAACGGGCAGTTCGACGCCGGCGTGGCCGCGATCGGCATCACGGACAAGCGCAAGGAAACGGTGGACTTCTCCGACGGTTACCTTGCCGGCTACCTGACGGTTATCACCACCAAGACGTCAGGCATCACCAGCGCTGACGGCCTGGCCGGGAAACGCCTCGGCGTAGTCCAGGGCACCCTCCAGGAGGCATTTGCGGTGAAGAACTTCACCTCGGCCAGCCTGGTGCGCTTCCCGGACAACAACACTGCTGTTGCAGCCCTGAACAGCGGAACGGTGGACGCCCACTTCCTGGATTACGAGGCTGCCAAGGCCTACCAGGAGCAGCACGGCCTGGTCAGCGCCGCGGACATCCCGTCCTTCGACGCGCCCGCCGGCTTCGCCGTCGCGAAGGGCAAGCCGGCATTCAAGGAGGCCCTGAACAAGGGCCTGGCCGCGGCTATGGAAGACGGCACCTGGAAAAAGCTCTACCAGAAGTGGTTCCCGGGCTCCCCGATGCCCGAACAGTACCTGCCCAAGGCTGAACAGGCCGCTTCGCCGACGCCGGGCAAGTAGGCCCGCAAGCGGGCCTCCATCCACCTGACCGGGCGGGCCGCCGCACGCGGCCTGTCCGGCACCTCCCCAACATCTACGTCTGAGAGCAACCATGGACTGGTTCAACACCATCATCCGTACCTTCTTCGACTTCGGCGCTATGGCCGAGGTCCTGCCCCAACTCCTGACGGTCGGCCTGCTGAACACGCTGATCATTTCCATTGCCGCCACCGTCCTTGGCACAGTGCTGGGCATGGTGGTGGCCGTCATGGGCATCTCACCGTCCAAATGGCTGCGGGTTCCGGCCAGGATCTACACAGACCTGTTCCGCGGCCTGCCCGCCATCCTCACCATCCTGCTGATCGGACAGGGCTTCGCCCGGCTCAGCCAGTCGGTCTTTGGGCCTTCGCCCTACCCGCTGGGCATCATCGCGCTGAGCCTGATCGCCAGCGCCTACATCGGCGAGATCTTCCGCGCCGGCATCCTCAGCGTGGACAAGGGCCAGGGAGAGGCCTGCCGCGCCCTGGGCATGAGCTACGCCAAGTCCATGGCACTGGTGGTGGTGCCCCAGGGCGTCCGCCGGGTGCTTCCGGCCCTGGTGAACCAGTTCATCGCCATCGTCAAGGACTCCTCCCTGGTGTACTTCCTGGGCCTGCTGGTCAGTGAACGCGAACTCTTCCGGGTGGGACAGGATGCCGCTGTCCTGTCCGGCAACCTTTCGCCCCTGGTGGCAGCCGGGATCTGCTACCTGGTGATCACTGTTCCACTGACCCACCTCGTGAACCACTTCGACAACAAGTTCCGGACAGGACGCCGCCGCCCCGCACCGCCCACCAGCGGCCTGAAGGAAGTCAAGGAACTCGACGCGGCATCGCCGCTCACCACCGGGAGCAACACATGAACATGCCATCCACCACCACTGCCGGACCCGGCGCCGCCGGCCCGGAGACCTTCCACGGATCCAGCCTGGAACTGCGCAACCTCACCATGGCCTACGGCGACATCGAGGTGCTGCGCAACGTCAGCCTCACCGTGGCCCCGGGCACCACCACCTGCATCATCGGGCCTTCCGGGTCCGGTAAATCCACCCTGCTGCGCGGCGTCAACCGGCTCCACGAACCCAAAAGCGGGAACGTGCTGCTGGCCGGGGAAAGCACCCTGGCCGCCAACCCGGACACGCTGCGGGCCCGTATCGGCATGGTGTTCCAGCACTTCAACCTCTTCCCGGACCACACCGCCGAAGAGAATGTTGCCCTTGCTCTCTGGAGCGTCAAAGGCATGCCGAAGGCCCAGGCCATGGAACGCGCCCGCCAGCGGCTTGCCGAGGTTGGGCTGGCCGAACGCGCCGACCACCGCCCCCGTGACCTCTCCGGCGGCCAGCAGCAACGCGTTGCCATCGCCCGTGCCCTGGCGATGGAACCCGAAGTGATGCTCTTCGACGAGGCCACCAGCGCCCTGGACCCCGAACTCGTCAAAGGCGTCCTGAACCTCATGGCCGGCCTGGGCCGGCGCGGCATGACCATGCTCGTTGTCACCCACGAGATGGGCTTCGCCCGCAAAGTGGCCGACCAGGTGGTTTTTATGGACGAAGGCGAAGTGGTGGAAGCCGGAACACCCGCCCAGCTCTTCGACAACCCCCGCAGCGAACGCCTGCAGCGCTTCCTTTCCGAGGTGCTCTGATGCGCACGGTTGCCAAGGCACCCATCAGGACCGCCGTCGTCGGCTTCGGAATCTCCGGCAAGGTCTTCCACGCGCCCCTCCTCGCGGCCAACCCGGACTTCTCGCTGGACGTCATCGTCACGGCGCAGACGGAACGCGCCGGGGAGGCGGCACGCCTCTACCCCCGGGCGCGGATTGTTGCCACCCCGGAGGAACTGTTCGCCCTGGCCGCGGACCTGGACCTGGTCATCCTGGGCACCCCGCCGCACACACATTTCGGGCTGGCCGCAACAGCTATCGCCCACGGCCTGAACGTGGTGGTGGACAAGCCTTTCGTGCCCACGTCCGCGCTTGGCGAGGAACTGATCAGCAGGGCGTCCGACGGCGGGGTGCAGCTGACGGTGTTCCAGAACCGCCGGTGGGATGCCGACTTCCTCACCTTGCAGAAAGTGCTGGCCTCCGGAGGCGTGGGCGAGGTCACCAGCTTTGAGTCGCGGTTCGAATGGTGGCGGCCCGAAGGCTTTGGCAACTGGCGGGACACGGTGTCCCTGGCGGAGGGCGGCGGCATCCTGCATGACCTCGGGGCCCACCTGATCGACCAGGCCATCCAGCTGTTCGGCCCGGTGGAAACGAGCTACGGCGAGACGGCCAACCGCGGTCCGCATTCGGACGCGGCTGACACGGAAGCCTTCGTGTCGTTGCTGCACGCCTCCGGCACCCGCACGCGGCTGTGGATGAACGGCATGGCCGCCCAGGCCGGGCCCCGCTTCCACGTCCTCGGCACCCGGGCGGGCTACACCAAGTGGGGCCTGGACGGACAGGAACCCGCGCTCGCCGCCGGGATGCCGCCGTCGGACCCTGCCTACGGCGTGGACCCCCAGGAGCATTGGGGGCTCCTGGGGGTGGACGGGGCAACCGCTCGCGTACCTGCCGAACGCGGCGCGTACCCGCAGTTCTATGTCCAGCTGGCCGCCGCCCTGCGCGGAAACGGGCCTCTTCCCGTCGATCCAGCCGAACCTCTTGAGGTCCTGAAGGTCATCGAAGGCATCCACGCCCTGGCCTGAAGTCCCGAACTCTTCCCAGCGACGCAGGTAAGCGTCTTCCGCACCCATAAATTCCACAGAAAGGGACACCATGTCCTCTGTTCCAGCCTCCCCGCGCACTGCCACCAAGCGCGTCGCCGTCATCGGCGGCGGCATCCTCGGCGTCTCCACGGCAGTCCACCTGCTCCGCGAAGGAGCCTCCGTGATCCTGTTGACTGAGCGCGGCCTCGCCAGCGAAGCCAGCGGGCGCTCACTTTCCTGGCTGAACTCCGCCGGCGAACGGTCCACCCCCTACCACCAGCTGCGCGTGGCCGGCGTGGACCGCTACCGCACGCTTTTCGCCGCGGACCCCAGCCGGGAATGGCTGCAGTTCGGCGGCGGCCTGATGTGGAACGCCGCGGGGCAGCGCGAAGCCACCGAGGCCAGGCACGCCTTCGAAAAATCCATCGGCTATGACTCCAAGCTGGTTGCTCCGGGCGAAATCTCGTCCGTTACCCCGGGAATCGATCCGGACGCCGTGCCGGAGAACGCCATCTTCAATCCCGGCGAAGGCTGGGTCAGCCTGCCGGACCTGATCGACTTCCTGATGGAGGAGTTCCACGCCAGGGGCGGGGAATTGGTCCTCAACGCCGGCAAGGCTTCCGTTATGGTGGAGGGCGGCCGCACCTCGGGCGTGGAAACCTCGTCGGGCGGGACGTACCCGGCCGACGCCGTACTGGTGGCCTGCGGCGCAGCGACGCCCGCCGTCGTCGGACCCCTGGGAGTGCACATCCCGAACGGCTCTCCAGTGTCCATGCTGGTGGTGACCAAGCAGGTGCAGCACAGCGTGGGAGCGGTGATGAACACCCCGCGCGCAGCCGTGCGGCCCAACCCGGGCGGCACCTTCGCGCTGGACCACGACTGGTATGAGGAACACATCACTGAGCACGCCGACGGTTCCTTCAGCATCCCGGACGGTGTAGTGCAGGAACTGGCCGACGAAGCTTCAAAGCTCATTGCCGGCAATCCCGAGCTCAAGCCTGCGTCCTGGAAGATGGGCTACAAGCCGATTCCCGGCGATGGCGAACCGGTCCTGGGCGAGCTGGGACAGGTACCCGGATGCTTCGTTGCCTTTACGCACTCCGGGGCCACACTGGGGCTTATTGCCGGCGAACTGCTGGCCGGCGAAATCCTGACCGGCAAAAAGCACCCCATGCTGGCCACCTTCCGGCCCGGGCGCTTCTCCTGAGGCTGTGCCGGCAAGGGGCGGGGCTGCACCTTGCGGCCCCGCCCCGGTGGCGGGCACAGGCGGCCGGTCAGGCCCCCAAGTGCCCCGTGAGGCGGCGGTGGAAGCCGGTGCTGCGCTCATCAAGCCCCTGGATGGCCACGGTGGCCCCGTGGGCGCTGTATTTCGTTTCGATGGAGTCGAGGGCGGCCACCGTTGAGGCGTCCCAGATTTGGGCACGGCTCAGGTCGATAGTGACCCGGGCGGGATCGTCGGCATAGGCGAACTGCTCCACGAGGTCATTGCTGCTTCCGAAGAACAGCGGCCCCACCACGTTGTAGTGGACGCTTCCGCTGTCTCCGGCCACGGTCCGTTCCACGCTGATGACGTGGGCCACCCGGCGGGCGAACAGGACCATCGCCAGGACGACGCCGACAAGGACGCCGTAAGCCAGGTTTCCGGTGAGGACCACAACGGCGACCGTGACCACCATGACCAGGGTCTCCGGGATGGGCATCCGCTTCAGCGTGGAGGGTTTGACGCTGTGCCAGTCCACCGTGGTGACAGCTACCACCATCATGACCGCTGCGAGGGCGACCATGGGGATCTGGCCCATGACGGAGCTGAGTCCAGTTACGAGCGCCAGCAGGAACAGCCCCGCCACGAAGGTCGAGATCCGGGTACGGGCCTGGCCGGTCTTTACGTTGAGCACGGTCTGGCCGATCATCGCGCACCCGGCAATGCCGCCGTAGAAGCCGGCAAGGATGTTCGAAACGCCCAAGGCCCACGACTCACGGCTTTTGTGCGAGGGCGTTTCGGTGATGTCATCGACGAGTTTCGCCGTGAGGAGGGTTTCCATGAGGCCGACGAACGCCACACTCAGCGCAGTGGGCAAGACCAGTTGGAAGGTCTCAAGGGTCAGCGGAACCTGGAATGGGGTGATGCCGGGCATCCGGCCGGTCAGCGGGCCCTCGTCCGAAACGTTTGGTACGGCGAGGCCGGCGACGATGACAATCGCAGTGACGACGACGATGGCCACCAGCGGCGACGGGACCACCTTGGTGAACCGCGGAAGGATGAAGATGATCGCGAACGTCAGGGCGAACAGGGCGTAGGCCGGCCAGGCGACGTTGAGTACGTGGGGCACCTGTGCCATGAAGATCAGCACACCCAGGGCGTTGACGAACCCGATCATCACCGATCGCGGGATGAACCGCATCAGGCGCGCAAGCCCGGCCAAGCCAAAGACCACCTGGATCACACCGCCCAGGAGCACAGCCGGCAAAACATACTGGACACCGTGCTCATGCACGAGCGGTGCGATCACGAGGGCGACAGAGCCCGCTGCGGCTGTAACCATCCCTGGACGCCCGCCAAGGATGGACATGGCCAGGGCCAGCACGATGGAGGCCACAAGACTCACCATGGGATCAACCCCGGCAACGATCGAGAATGAAATCACTTCCGGGACCAAGGCCAGGGTGGTGACCATCCCGGCAAGGACTTCGCGGGACAGTTGCCGCGGTGAGCGGAGGGCCGTGCGAACCGTGATCGGTTGCCGCAGAGGGCGGGGGCGGTCGGCGACAGCCAAGGAGCGGCTCCAGGGGCTTGGCTCTTATGGAAAAGAGCGGTTGGGGGGATCGCTGCACGCCACGTTGCGCGCGGTCCAGCCCCGTCATGGGAGGGAGCCGGAGTGCAAAGGGGTGCGCCGGTGACTTTTGGCTGCAGGTTCAAGATTACCCGGACGTGAGAGGGGGACGTCATCCGGGAGCAGGCGGAACCGTGGCTGATAAAATGGCCAGGTTGCAGGGCGGCCTTTTCGCTGGTGCAGCCAGCGCCGTAACGAAGTAGGGGACCAACACACATGACGGCAGGCGGTGCACACCTCGGGACGTCGGAAAGCCAGCCTGGCCCGCCGGCCACTGCCGCGGCCGCGCCCGTGAAGCGCCGGGTCTATGTAGCAACCATTGAAGGATTCCTCGGCGCCCTGATGATGTTCGTGGGCTCGATCGGCACCGGCTGGATCGCCAACGGCTCGCCCATGATCCGGCAGCCCGTCGTCATCGCGCTGCGCACCGAGGGCTGGGGCGTGACAGTGTCCACGGTGCTGCTCACGGTGGGTGCCATGGTGCTGATGCGTTCGTGGCTCCGGCTGGGCCAGCGCCTTGCCGAGTGGGGCGCTTCCTCGTTGCGGTCCGTGGTCATTGCCATCTCCGCCTGGTCCCTGCCGCTGCTCTTCTGCGTGCCGGTCTTCTCCCGTGACGTCTACGCCTACACCGGCCAAGGCAGGCTGGTGATGGAAGGCCAGAACCCGTACCAGGTGGGCATTTCCACCCTCAACAACTGGTTTGCGCTCGGCGCCGATCCGGCCTGGGCCGAAAACAGGACCCCTTACGGCCCCTACTTCCTGTGGCTGGCGCGCGCCGTCGTCGGACTGACCGGAGCCCAGCCCGACGCATCAGTGCTGCTCTTCCGCCTCCTGGCCGGCGTGGGCGTCCTGCTCTGCGTGATCTACGTGCCCAAACTTGCGGAACTGCACGGCATCAACGGGGCCCGGGCGCTGTGGATCGCCGTAGCCAACCCCCTGTTCCTGATCAGCTTCATCGCCAGCGCCCACAACGACGCCCTGATGGTGGGACTCGCCGTCGCCGGCGTCTACTTCGCGGCCACGCGCCGCTACCTGCTGGGCATTCTCCTGGTCACCGCGTCCATAGGCATCAAGCCCATCACCGTGCTCCTGCTGCCGTTCATCGGCGTGATGTGGGCCGGCCCCTCCGCGTCCTGGCCGCGGAAGTTCCTGATCTGGGGCGCGACGGCGGGCATCAGCCTCGGCATTCTGGCCGTCAGCGGGATTCCGTACAACCTTGGACTGGGCTGGACCTGGGCCATCATGGACCCCACCCCCGGCTACACCGGCTACTCTCCGTCGGGCTTCCTGGGCCAGCAGGTGGAGTTCCTGGCCAACGTGCTGGGGTTGCCGGGCGGCACGTTCGCCACCCTGCTGCGGACGGGCATGAAGTATGCCGCGGTCGGGCTGGTCCTGCTGCTGATGTTCCGCGGGGACTACTCGCGCGCGGTGCGGCGGATGGCCCTGGCATTCACCGCCGTGGTGATGCTCTCACCCATCATCCAGCCCTGGTACATCCTCTGGTTCATCCCGTTCCTCGCCGTCACCGGGATCCGGGACGACTGGCAGATCAGGTCCTTCTACGTGGCCGTCACGTTCTTTGTGGTGTTCGGGGCGCAGGACCAGCTCTCGGTGTGGTCCTTTGTGGAACTGCCCATCGACGCGTCGTCGCTGGCATTCATTACCGCCCTGGCATTTACGTTCTACCTTCTATTCCTCGACGTGCATACACGCAAACTGCTCATCGAGGCCAAGCCCTGGGACCTTGCCAAACGGGGCTGGACCTGGAGCCTGGACCGGTGGGAAAGGTACCAGGCCTCGCGGAGCGGCTAAGCGCCCGCAGGCACCGCGGCAGGCTTCCGGCCCAGTTCCGCCGTCCGCTTTACGGACCACCACAGCAGTACCACCAGGAGCACGTTGCGCGCAGTGAGGATCGCGGCCATCACCGGGTGGGCGTGGATGAGCGGGGTGTAGAAGAGCGGGTAGATCACGAAGGTGGTCATCGCGATCCCCATCAGCAGGGCAGCCGGGACCTTCCACCTGTTCCAGTCGTGCGCCAGGCCGGCAATGATCACCGGCGCCAGCCAGATGATGAACTGCGGGGAGCCCACCTTGTTGAACACGATGAAGGCGGTGACCATCATGAGCGAACCCTCAAGGAACAGTTCCTCCCGCTCCGCCCCGCGGTTCAGTGCACGGACCAGCAGGACGGCGGCTCCCACCGCGGCGAGGATCAGCAGGGGCTGCATCAGGAATGCCGCCGTGCCGGCCCCCGGGCCGTAGACCTCGGTGGAGTTGATGGCGGTGTTGTCCGCCATCTTCGAACCCGCGATCTTGAAGACGCTCAGCCACACCCATGGTGTGGAGAAGGTGGCCTCCAGCTGCATGCCCCGCTCGCCCTGGTTCAGGAGGAAATCCAGGATGTGCCGCAGACCGCCGGACAGCCAGGTTCCCAGCGCCACCACGGCGGTCACCGCGGCCCCGGCCAGGACCACCTGAATACGCTTCCGGCTCGCGATCACGATGGGCACCAGCACGGCGGCAGGCCACACCTTGATCCACGTGGCGATGCTGAGCAGGATGCCTGCCACCACCGGCCGCTGGGCGGCATAGAGCAGCGCGATCAGCACGATGGGGGCGGTGATGCCTTCCACCCGCGCGAAGCTGAGGTAGCCCATAAACACGGTGAAGAACAGCCACCACCAGGCCGGCGCGATGCCGCTGACCTTCCGCGGTCCGCGCGTGAGGAAGGCAAGTCCGACGGCGTTGAGAGCCGTGATGATCAGGAACCAGACGAGCAGGTACAGGCCGGGCCCTGCGATGTTCGCGAGGAAGATGGGGAGCTGTGCCAGCACCGGGTACACCCACGGGCTGATCTTTCCGTCCAGGTCCTGCGGGTTGTAGCCGTCCTGGGCCCACTGGCGGTACTGCTCGGTGTCGCTGAAGGTATCGCCGTTGAGGAAAAAGGACGCCATCCAGCCCAGGAAGTAGAGATGGACGACGGCGAAGCCCCACCACACGCTGGACGGGCGGGCGAACCAGTCCACCACCGTGGCGGGGATGACTTTGGTGCGGACGGTCACCAGCCGGTCAAAGAACTTCGTGGAAATCTTAGGACTCCTTGAGCGCGGGAGCGGCTGCGGGCGTCTTCTTGCCCAGCAGGTAGAGGCGCCGGACGCTCCAGATGAACAACACCACCAGCAGGACGTTGCGGATGGTCAGCACCAGCGCCATCCACGGGTTGTTGTGGCTGAGGGCGTCGTAGAACAGCGGGTAGATGAAGTACGTGGCCACGGCGATGACAATCAGCATGGCAGCCGGCACCCGCCATTCCCGCCAGCTGTGGGCCAGCCCGACGGCGACCGCAGGGGCCAGCCACACCATGAACTGCGGGGAGCCCACCTTGTTGAAGACCACAAACGCGGTGGCGAGGGTCAGGGCGCCGGCCAGGAGAAGCTCTGTGCGGTCCACGCCGCCGCTGGTTTTTCCGTTGTGCAGCGCCCAGAATGTCAGGCCCGCCACCAGCAGCGCGGCCAGGACCAGGAGGGGCTGCATCAGGACGGACATCAGCGCAGTACCGGGACCGTCCACCTGCATGGAGTTGATGTCCGTGTTCATGTACATCCGCGAGCCGCCCACGTTAAGGACGGACAGCCAGAGCCAGGGCGTGGTGAAGGTGGCCTCGAGCTGCATGCCCCGGTCGCCCTGCTGGGTGAGGAAATTCAACAGCTTGGGCACGCTGCCCACTGCTGCTGCCAGCGCAATGACGCCCGCCGTCGTCGTGATTCCGGCAAGCACCACCAGGATCCGGTTCCGCACCACGGCGAACAGGGCCAGCATGATGGCCGCCGGCCAGACCTTCACCCAGGTGCCGATGGCCAGCAGGATGGAGGCGATGAAGGGCCGGCCCACACCGTAGGCGAGGGCCACCAGGACCAGCGGTGCGGTGAGGCCGTCCACGCGGGCGAAGCCGAGCCAGCCCATGAGGAAGGTGAACGCGAGCCACCACCAGCCGGCGGGGATGGCGTTCTGGTCACGGCCGCGGTTGGTCAGCTTCAGCAGTGCCCAGCCGTTGAGCAGGGTGGTCATCAGGACCCAGAGGAAGAAGAACGGTCCGGGTCCCGCGATGCCGGCGATGGCCATGGGGATCAGCGCGAGGATGGGGTACACCCAGGGGCTGGGGCCGCCGGTGAGGTTGGCGTCGTCGAAGCCTGCCATGGCCCAGTCCCGGTAGATGAACGTATCGCTGAAGGCTTCGCCGCGCAGCGACAGGGAAGCGGCGAAGACCAGGAAAACCAGGTGCATCACGATGAAGCCGCCCAGCAGTCCGCGGCCGGTGTTCAGCCGGTTCCGGGCGGGTGCGGGAAGGATGACGTTGCGGATCCGGGTGAGATTGCCGAAGAAAGCGTCCGTGGAAATGGCGGGATCCTTGTCAGGTCGTGGCACAGGTATGGTGTTGTGCTGGTGGCTTGGGTTCTGCCGCATGGCTGGTTCAGGGGCATCGGAGCCGTCCGGAAACAGCTTCCACTCCTGTCCAACTCTAATTCACGGTGCTTTGGCCCCGTAATTTGCTGGAGCGGGCCCCGGCCGTCAAGCGTTTGACCTGCGACGACTTATTACTTGATTTTTCAAGTTGCTGGTGATCCATTACTCGGGCATCATGAACTGGGCACAAAGGTGCCCAACTTCGTCTGCAGCCTTGGGGAGCGCAGGTGTTAGATATGAACCCCTACCCCCAAACACTAAGGCTAGACCATGAACTTCCCACTGACCCTCACCGTTGCCGACCGCCAGAGCATGGACAGCGAGCTTGACGCCGCCGTCACCGCTGCCAAAGCCCACGCGCTGGCCGAGAAGCGGCACGGCATCCTGGTCACCCGGCACGGCGTGGACAAGTTCACGGTGGCGCTGAGCGAATCTGTTCCCTTCGGCCTCACCCAGGAACACCAGGCCTGGTAGGCCGCCCCGCGCGCCTTCGTCCGTAGCGGCGTTATTTCTCTTCGGCGCCGCCGCCTGACACTCTTCCGCTGCGCTGCTGCAGGCGGTCAATGTGCTTGGACGCTTCAGCCTTGCTGAGATCAGCGGGCAATTCTTCCCCTGCCTCGCGCGCCAGCGTATCGAGGTAGCTGCGCTGTGCCGCTGTCATGGGCTCATCTCCTGTGACCCAATCCTCAGGGTCCCGGTTCAAGCCTGCATCCGGCTCGGGTGTGGAGCTTCCGATGGTTTCCTGGTTTTCACTCATGCCGAAAAGTCTAGGCTCCGGGACTGACAGCGTGAACCTGCAGGCTTTCGCCGATGTCCCGCCCTATCCGGTGCAACAGCGCGGCCGAGAGTTCGGCATCCTTGGACGAGTCCCGGTCCGTGTACTCCGCCAGCGTATAAACGCGGGCAAGCGACATTTCGGACCAGCGCTCCCGTGGAAGGAGTGAGCGGCCGGCGACGGCAATGATCGGCCGGTCCCCGGACCGGCGGGCGACGGCGGCGGGCAGTTTCCCGGCCAGCGTCTGGTCGTCGATGCTTCCCTCCCCCGTGATGACCACGTCGCAGCCGTCCTTGCGGGTGTCGAAGTCCAGCAGGTCCAGGAAGTAGTCCGCGCCCGACACCTGCCGCGCCCCCAGCAGCAGGCATGCATAGCCGATGCCGCCCGCGCTGCCGGCACCCTCGTTTTCGGCCAGGGCCGCGGCGTCCCCGAACCCTGCCTCGGACATCTTCGCCACGAAATTCGCCAGGCCGGAATCGAGCGCGGCAACGTCCGCAGCGGTGGCGCCCTTCTGCGGCCCGAACACCGCGGGTGCGCCGTGCGGTCCGCCGAGCGGATTGTGGACGTCGCTCGCAACGATCAGTTCGGTTTCGCGGAGTTCCGGAAGCGCCGTCGGCTCTACGGTGTGGATCTGGCCCAAGTCCCGTCCGCTGCCCTGCAGCTGACGCCCGGCGGCATCACGGAAGCGGAAGCCGAGGGCGGTAAGCATTCCCATCCCGCCGTCGGTGCTGGCGCTGCCGCCCAGGGCAAGGATGATCCGGGCGGGGTTGAGGCTGAGGGCAACCAGGACCGCATCGCCGAAACCGCGGCTTGACGCTTCCATCGGTTCGAGCTTTCCGCCGGGCAGCAGCCCCAGCCCGCAGGTGTTCGCCACCTCAACAACCGCCGTGACGCCGTCGAACGCGATGCCCGCCTGGACAGGCCGGCCCGTTGGCCCGGACACCGTGCAGCTGTGGCGGCCGAAGCCGGAGGCGACGGCCGCGTCAACACTGCCGTCACCTCCGTCTGCCAGCGGAAGGAGCTCGCAGCGTACCGTCCCGGCCGTGGAACCGGCGCCGGGGAAAGCGGCCGAACGGAGGCCGGCGGCCAGGGCGTCGGCGACTTCGGCGGCGGTAAGGCTGCCTTTGAACTTGTCCGGCGCAATGAGGGCGCGGACGCTGTGCGGGGCGGTTGCTGCGGACATGTCAGATGGTTTCCGAGTAGGCGGGGCGGCGGTCAGCGGAGGTGGCGTGGTGCTTCGGTGCGTGGTGCCCGTACTCGTTGAGGTCGTCATCGATCTCGGCGGCGTCCGCACCGTGGATGGGGTCCTCGGCGGGCATGGGCTCCACCGTTTCGCCAGCGAAGACGCGGCGGGCGCGGTCCACGTCCAGGGTGCGGTCCCACCAGGCGATGAAGAGGGTGGCTACGGCGTTGCCGGTGAAGTTCACCAGTGCACGGCACTCGGACATGAACTTGTCGATGCCGAAGATGAGCATGATGCCGGCGGCGGGGATGGTGCCCATGGTGGTCAGCGTGGCGGTCAGGGCGATGAAGCCGCCGCCGGCCACACCTGCTGCACCCTTGGAGGTCAGCAGCATCACGGCGAGCAGGCCCAGTTGCTGGCCGATGGTCAGGTCCGTGTTGGTGGCCTGGGCGATGTAGAGGGCAGCGAGGGAGAGGTAGATCGCTGCGCCGTCGAGATTGAAGCTGTACCCGGTGGGAACCACCAGGCCCACGGTTTCCTTCTTCACGCCGGCGTGCTCCAGCTTGCGCATCAGGCCGGGCAGGGCGGGTTCGGCGGTGGAGGTGCCCAGGATGAGCATGTACTCCTCCTTCAGGTGCCGGATCATCCGGAAGATGTTCAGCTTCAGGAAGGCCATCACGGAACCGAGGACCACCACCACAAAGAGGATGGACGTGACGTAGAACAGGGCGATGAGTCCGCCCATGCTGGTCAGTGATGAGACGCCGTACTTGCCAACAGCGAAGGCCATGGCGCCGAAGGCACCCAGCGGGGCTGCCTTCATGATGAAGCCCAGGATCTTGAACATCACGCCGGTGAGGCGCTGCACGCCGTCGAGCACCGGTGCGCCCACCTTGCCCATGGCGTTAAGGGCGATGCCGAACACCACGGCGATGAAGATGATCTGCAGGATGTCCCCCTCAACGAAGGGGCCCACGATGCTGTTCGGGATAATGTGCGTGAGGAACTGCCACCATTCCTGGTGCTGGCCGGCGTCGATCAGCTTCGCGGCGGAGTCGGAGGTCTTGATGGTGCCGGCGTCCGCGTTGACGCCGTCACCCAGGCGGAAGATGTTGATGGCCACCAGCCCGAACACCATGGCGCAGATAGTGCCGATCTGGAAGTACGTCAGGGCCTTCAGGCCCGTCATGCCGACCTTTTTCAGGTCCGCCACGCTGGCGATGCCGCCTACGATGGTCAGGAACACGATGGGGCCGATGAGCATCTTCATTGAGTTCACGAATGTGGTGCCGATGGGCTCCATCGCGATGCCGGCGCTCGGTGCCAGCCAGCCGACCAGGATGCCGATAACAATCGCTGTCAGTACCCAGAAGTAAAGCTGCCGGTACCAACGTGTTTTCCGGGCCGCGTTTTGTGTTGTTCGCGCGCTGCCGGCTGAGCTGATGTGATCCATGATTCCTACCTCATTGTGGAACGTCGCTGGAAGTTGTGAAGACTTGGGGGAGCGTCCGACGGCGGCCCGCAAGCCGCCGTCGGACGTTTGAGTTGGGAGAAGCTGGGTTAGACCGCGGCGGGTGCCCGGGTCAGGGCCTTGATGATCGCCTCGGTGACGTCGTCCGTGGTGGCGTCGCCGCCGACGTCGCGGGTCAGGTGCCCGGAGCCGGTGGCTGCCTCGATGGCTGCTTCCACCCGGCGGGCTTCCTGGTGCAGGCCGAAGTGGTCCAGCATGAGGGCTGCGGACGCGATGGCGCCGATGGGGTTGCTGATGCCCTGGCCGGCGATGTCCGGGGCGGAGCCGTGGACCGGTTCGAACATGGACGGGAAGCGGCGCTCCGGGTTCAGGTTGGCGCTGGCGGCCAGGCCCAGGCTGCCGGCAAGCGCGGAACCGAGGTCGGAGAGGATGTCGGCGTTCAGGTTGGAGGCCACCACCACGGACAGGTCCTCGGGCTTGAGGATGAACTTGGCGCTCATGGCGTCCACCAGCACGCTTTCGGTCTGCACATCCGGGTAGTCCAGGGCCACGCGCTGGAAGGTTTCGTCCCACAGGACCATGCCGTACTGCTGGGCGTTGGACTTGGTGACCGAGGAGACCTTCTTTACTGTGCGGGTCCGGGCTAGGTCGAACGCGAAGCGCATGATCCGCTCGCAGCCCTTTTCGGTGAACAGCGCGGTCTGCAGTGCCACCTCGTTGCCGGGGCCGCGGCCGCTCAGGTTGCGGCCGCCCAGGCCGGCGTATTCGCCTTCGCTGTTCTCGCGGACCACAACCCAGTCGAGCTCGGTGTTGTCCGCCTTGCGGAGCGGGGACTGGATGCCGGGCAGGAACTTCACCGGGCGGATGTTGGCCCACTGGTCGAAGTTCTGGGTGATGTTCAGGCGCAGGCCCCAGAGGCTGATGTGGTCCGGGACGTTCTCCCAGCCGACGGCGCCGAAGTAGATGGCGTCGAAGTCCTTGAGGGCTTCCAGGCCCCTGGGGTCCATCATCTGGCCGGTCTTTTCGTAGTAGCCGCAGCCCCAGGGGAACTCGGTCCAGTCGAAGGCGAACCTGCCGTTGGAGTCCTGTGCCAGGGCGTCCAGTACGCGGCGGCCTGCGGAAACAACTTCCTTGCCCACGCCGTCGGCGGGGATGGATGCGATGCTGAATTTCTGGGTGGCGCTCATGCCAGCCTCCTCGTTGAGTGTTTGCAGTGAGCCTGTTAGCGCGGTCACACTGTCCTTCCTCTTCAAGTAGACGGCCCCCGGGCAGGCAGCGTCCAAGACTTAGTTTCGATACGCCTGATAGGAACGGCCTATCTATTGCTGCTGGTTTTCCGTGTGCCGGGCCGCGACGCCGAGGAAGGCTTTGGCCGCCGGCGTGAGGTTTTCCTTGCGGCTGAGGACGGCGACGTCGAGGTGGTGCACGGGTTCGATGAGCAGCGTGCGGAGGCCCGCCTTGTGGGCCGTGGGCGCCCACGACGACGGCATTACCGCATGGCCCACACCCGCGAGTACCAGCGGCAGGATGGAGGTCCGGTGGGCCACCTCGACGACGATTTCGACCTTGACGCCGTGCGCCAGGGCATCGTCCACCAACCAGCGCATCAACGAACCGCGCTGGCTGGCGATGATGCGGTGGCCGCCGAGGTCCTCCCGCTGGATGGCTTTGCCGCCGGCCGGGAAGGTGTCAGCCTGCGGGTTGACGATGAGGATCAGCGGCTGGCGCTCCAGTTCCAGGACCTCCACGCCGGGGACCCGGATGGGCGTGGGGGAGCCTGCCAGCCCGATTTCCGTGCTGCCGCTGCGGACGGAATCGATGACTTCCTCCGGCGTAAAGGCGGCGCTGACGTTGAGCCGGACCGAGGGGTGGAGCCTGGTGAAGTCCGCGATCATCGACGTCAGGGGTTCGATGCCGGGGGAAGGCATGGTGATGATGTCCAGCCGCCCGCTGCGGATGCCGCGCAGTGCCTGGACCGCGGACTGGGCGGCGTCGAGGTCCCGCATCACCAGCCGTGCCGGGCCCACCAGTTCCTTCCCCGCTTCGCTGAGTACCGCCCGCCGTCCGATGCGGTGGAACAGCGGAACGCCAAGTTCCTTCTCCAGGCTGGCGATGGTCTGGCTCAGCGACGGCTGGGCGATCAGCAGGTGCTCCGCCGCCCGGTTGAAGCCGTCATGGTCCACCACGGCGAGGAAGTATTTGAGTTTGCGGGTGTCCACGCCTGCTCCTTTGCCGGTAAGCCTGACCGGGTGGAACGGCAGACGGAAACGGAGCTGATGCACTCCTTCCATTTCCAATGTATCGCCCCGGGTGGGGCTTGCCGCAAGGCCCCGTGGGGGCCGGATAATCGACGAGGCCTCAACCGGAGAGAACGGGAGCAAGCGATGACTGAGCATGCGGTAGTGATTGTGGGTGGCGGCCCCACGGGGTTGATGCTGGCAGGGGAGTTGGCGCTCGCGGGAGTTGATGCAGCCATTGTGGAGCGGCGCCCCAGCCAGGAGCTGGCAGGTGCACGGGCAGGCGGCCTGCACTCACGGACCCTTGAAGTCCTGGACCAGCGCGGCATCGCCGGGCGGTTCATCGCCGAAGGGCAGCCGGCCCAGGTGGCAGGGTTCGCGATGACGCGCCTGGACATCAGTGACTTTCCCACCCGCCATCCCTACGGGCTGGGGCTGTGGCAGAACCACATCGAACGCATCCTGGCGGGTTGGGTGGACGAGTTGGCCGTGACGTTCTACCGCGGGACGGAGGTGACGGGCCTCGCCCAGGACAGTGCCGGCGTCGACCTCCAACTCAAGGATGGCAGCACCCTGCGTGCAGGCTATGTTGTGGGGTGCGACGGCGGCAGGAGCCTGGTGCGCAAAGCGGCGGGCATTGAATTTCCCGGCTGGGATCCCACCACCAGCGCCCTGATCGCCGAGGTGGAGATGACTGGCCAGCCCGAATTCGGCGTGCACCAGAATGCTTTCGGCATCCATTCCTTTGGCCGGCGGGAGTACAAGATCGTGGACGGCAAGGTGGTCTACGCGGACAGCGGGCCGGTGGGCGTGATGGTGACCGAGGAACACGTGGGGCCTCCCACCGAGCCAACCCTGGAGGATCTCCAAGCAGCACTGGTTGCCGTTTGCGGCACCGATTACGGGGCCCACAGTCCCACGTGGATTTCCCGGTTCACGGACATGACCCGGCAGGCTTCGACGTACCGCTCCGGCCGGATCCTGCTGGCCGGCGACGCCGCACACGTGCATGCCCCGGACGGCGGGCAGGGCCTGAACATCGGGGTGCAGGATGCGGTGAACCTGGGCTGGAAGCTGGGGCAGGTGGTCAAGGGGGCCGCCCCGGAAACCCTCCTGGACACCTATCAGGCGGAGCGGCATCCCGTGGCGGCGCGGGTGCTGCGCAACACCATGGCGCAGAGTGCGCTGCGCCGCCCGGATCCTCGGATCAAGGCCGCCGGGGAGGTGGTGGCCGAGCTCCTTGGCATGGAGGAGCCGCGCCGGAAGTTCGCCGGGATGCAGTCCGGCCTGGACGTCCATTACGACCTAGGCGAGGGACACCCGCTGCTGGGACGCCGGATGCCCGACGTCGATCTTGCCACCGGGGATGGGGCGCTGACCGTGTATTCGCTGCTGCACGAAGCGCGGCCGCTGCTGCTGAACCTAGGTGCGCCGGGCGTCTTGGACAACGTGCAGCGGCCGGATCGGGTGAAGCTGGTGGTTGCGCAGTATGGCGGGACGTGGGAACTGCCGGTGCTCGGGGAGGTCCCCGCTCCCGCAGCTGTCCTGGTCCGGCCGGACGGATATGTCGCCTGGGTGTGGGATGGTACGGATGCGGGCTTGGCGGAGGCTCTGGCAACCTGGTGCTGATGCGCCCTAGGTTAGGAGTATGACCGCCAAGACCGCACTTGTAACAGGAGCATCCTCAGGAATCGGGGAGGCCACTGTCCGCAAGCTGCAGGGCCTCGGCTATACCGTGTACGGCGCGGCCCGGCGCACGGACCGGCTGCAGGAAATGGCGGCAGAGGGCATCCGGCCGCTCGCCATGGACGTCACCGACGAGGCCTCGATGAGCACCGGCGTCGAGCAGATCATTGCCGATGCCGGCCGCATCGACGTCCTGGTCAACAATGCCGGATACGGCTCCTACGGCGCCTTGGAGGATGTCCCCATTGATGAGGGCCGGCGGCAGTTTGAGGTCAACGTCATCGGGGCCATCCGGCTGGCGCAGCTGGTCCTGCCGCACATGCGCGGGCAAGCTTCGGGCACCATCGTGAACGTCACCTCGATGGGCGGCAAGATCTATACCCCGCTGGGCGGCTGGTACCACGGGACGAAGTTTGCCCTGGAGGCGCTCAGCGACTGCCTCCGCCTGGAGGTCAAACCGTTCGGCATCAATGTGGTGGTTATTGAGCCCGGCAGCATCGCCACGGAGTGGGGCGGCATCGCGGCGGACAATCTGGAAGCTACCTCCGGGCGCGGACCGTATGGGGCGCAGGCCGAAGCTGTGGCCAGGACCTTGCGGGCGGAGTCGGCCGGAAACCGGAACTCACCGCCGTCGGTGGTGGCGGACGCAATCGGGAAGGCGGTGACCGCCGCGAAGCCCAAGACCCGCTACGCGATGGGCTTCGGCGCCAAACCGCTGATAACTGCACGAGGATTGCTCGGCGACCGCCAGTTCGACGCTGTGATCAGCCGGGCCCTCGGACTGCCGCGCAGTTGACCGCCGGATTGGCCGGTCCCCTGCTCAGGAGCTTTTACAGGTGCGCATCCCTGACATCCGGCGGCGTGGCGCCCTGGAGGACCCACCGGTTGCCGTCCGGATCGGCGAACTGGGCAAACAGCACGCCACCCATGTCCTGGACTTCGCTGATGTCCGCGCCGCGGCGGACCAGTTCGTCGCGGGTGGCACCCATATCCGGCACCACCAGCTGCAGTCCCTCCAGGCTGCCCGGCGGCATGGCAGTCATCCCGGTGCCGATAACGATCGACGTGGCCGAGCCCGGGGGCGTCAGCTGCACCACCCGCATCCCCGGAACGTGCTCCACGTCGTGGTCGAGCACGAAGCCCAGTTGCTCGGTGTAGAAGGACTTTGCCCGGTCCACATCGGACACGGGTACCTGGACAACCTCAAGGCGCATCTCCATTGGGCCACCGTACCCTGCGCAGCCCTTCAGGGAGCGTCATTTAGACGACGGCGCTGTCCCGGCTTTCAGCATCTGCGCCTTGCGCGGCGGCAGCCCGCGGGGAGGCTGGGGCGGCAGCCCGGTACGGCAGGTCAAGGGTGAAAACAGCCAACGGGACTTTGGGCGGTTCCCGGTGGACGTCCCGCTCAGGCCGGTGTTCAAAACCAAACCGGACGTACAGGCGCTGCGAACGCAGGTTGTGCTGCGCGGTATCCAGGACCAGGCGTTCAGCACCCCACTCCGTGGCCACATTCGCCCCTTCCGCCAGGAGGGCGTAGCCAAGCCCTTGTTTCCGGGCCGCCGGAAGTACGGCGAGCAGTCTCAGTTCTGCTTCTCCCACACCGGCCTGGCGCGCGTAGGGGACACCGTGCGGGAAGATGCTGGCGGTGCCCAGGAGTTGGCCGTCGGTTCCCTCGGCCACCAGCAATACGCCCTGCCGGTCCCGGCCCTCGGCATCGAGCAGCAGGGCGAGGCGTTCCCCGTCCGGCAGGGCGGCGCCCGGTTCGAGGTGGCCGAATCCAGCCAGCGTCAGTTGCCCGATGTCCCGGTATTCGTCGGGGCGTGCCCGGCGCACAATAAAAGTCATTGGCCCACCCTACGGCCCCAAAAATCAGCAGCCCAAAGCAGGTGAGCAGTGTTTCACGAGGTTGCGCTGTGTGTTTTCCAACGCCCCGCCTTGCGCCATCAGTGCTGGCCAGATGCCCCTTTTCGTTACTCCATGCTTCGGGCCATGACCGCATGTTGCCTACGGCGTCAGTGGGTTTCAGCCGGGATTGAACAGCGCACCGGCGGGTGGTTGGTTGGAATAACCGGCCTTGAAAGGAAAGAACATGACGGAACACTTTGATCTCACCCCGCAGCGCCTGCGCCACGTCCTGGGCCACTTTGCCTCCGGACTGACCGTCATCACCGCCGCCACGGACAATGGTCCGGCGGGCTTCACGTGCCAGTCCTTCTCTTCCCTGTCGCTGGAACCCGCACTGGTCACCTTCAGCCCGGCACGCAGCTCCAGCACCTGGCCGCAGCTGCGCAACGCCGGCCGGTTCACGGTCAACATCCTGCCCGGGGAGCACCAGCACCTGGCAGCCCAGTTCGCCCGGTCCGGCACCGACAAGTTTGCCGGCGTGGACTACTCGGAGTCGCCCCTGGGCAACCCCGTGCTGGACCAGGCGCTCGCCTGGGTGGATTGCGAACTGCATCAGGAGTACGACGGCGGCGATCACACCATTGTGGTGGGTGCCGTCCGCGCCCTGGGGGCACGGGACGGCGCAGAGCCGCTCCTCTTCTTCAAAGGCCGCTACTTCGAAGGAGTGGAAGCGCGCGCCCGCCGGCTGGAGCAGGTCGCATGACGGGGGCGAGATCCCGCTCGCGGGGACGGGTCCGGCGCGCGGCAGGAGCCTGACGGCATGATCGGCACACTCACCCGCAGGATCCAGGCGACCTGCGCTGATGAGCTTTCCCTGCTCCGCCGCCAGATGTATTCCCTGGCCTGGCAGGAGATCCGCGAAGGCGGGGTGGAGGGGGCCGCCACGGCGATGGCCCGCAAACCTTCGTGCGTAACCCACGGGGTCAGCGTGGACGTTGTCTGCTTCGCCCAACGCGCCACCCTCGAGGACGCGCCCTTGATGATTTCGGTTGCCATGCACCTCCACCCTGGCCGCCGGTCCGATGAGGTGTACTGGGAGGAGGCCGATGCGTGGGCGCAGGCGGTGGCCGGCCACGAACGGTTCAGGGTTGAAGCGCGCGGCGGCCTGGAAACCCTGGATGGCAGGGTCTTCCACTATGCGCTGACCGAGAAGGCGCCCGAGGCCCGGGCCGTTCCGCTGGCATGGCCGTCCTGATCCAAGAAAGGCGCCGTCCAGGAGGCTCATGACCTGGACGGCGCCTTTCTTGCTTTCGCAAGTATCAGTTAGAGCTGGAGTCTGCAGTTGCTGCGTTTTTTGCGTCCAGCTCCTGGGCGGCTGAAATACGCCGATCGAGCTTCGAAAGCGTTTCCGGAGCGAGGATTGTGGCGACCACGGTGATAACGCCAATGATGCTGAAGTACAGGATGACCCAGCCCGGCTTGCCGTTGCCGGCGGTGAGGAGCGCGACGGCGACAAGGGGTGCGATGCCGCCGGCCAGGACCGAGCCGAATTGGTAGCCCATGGACGCGCCGCTGTAGCGCAGCTTGGTGGAGAACAGTTCCGCGAAGAAGGCGGCCTGGGGGCCGTACATTGAGTTGTGGAAGACTGCGAGGCCGATGATGATGGCCAGCGTTGCCAGCAGTGCGCTGCCGGTATCCGTCATGACGAAGTACAGCGGGAAGAACAGGAGTCCGCCGATGGAACCGAACAGGTACAGCGGCTTGCGGCCGATCTTGTCGGAGAGGATTGCCCACAGCGGGACGGCGAAGACGCCGATGGCGGAGGCAATCAGAACGGACATGGTGCCCTGGTTGGCGCGTTCAGCACCGAAGGTCTTCATGATGTAGACCACGGAGAAGGTGGTGTACAGGTAAAACGCGGAGTTTTCGGCCAGGCGCATTCCGACGACCAGCCAGATGCCCTTGGTTTCCTTCTTCATGGCCTCGCCCAGCGGCTTCTTCGCGGTCTCGTTGGCCGCCAGGAGTTCCTTGAAGTCATTGGAGTCTTCGAGCTTATTGCGGACCACCATGCCGGTCACGATCAGGATGACGCTGAGCAGGAACGGCAGGCGCCAGGCCCAGGCGTCAAACTCGGCTGCCGGGACGGCTGCCTTGACGGCAAGGACGCTGGAGTTGGCCAGCAGCATGCCTGCCGGGACGCCCATCTGGGTGAAGCTACCGAAGAATCCGCTGCGTCCGGCAGGGGCGTGTTCGATGGAGATGACAGCCGCGCCGGCCCACTCGGCTCCGGCGCCAAAGCCCTGCAGCAGGCGCAGGACGGTCAGCAGGATGGGAGCCCAGACGCCGATCTGTGCGTAGGTGGGCAGCATTCCCATGGCCAGGGTGGCGAAACCCATGATGAGCAGGGAGAGCACCAGCATCGGCTTGCGGCCGATCTTGTCACCGAAGTGGCCGGCGAACATGCCGCCGAACGGGCGGGCAACGAAGCCCACCGCGTAGGTGACAAATGCCATCAGCAGGCCAGTGGCCGGATCCTGTTCCGGGAAGTACAGGCGGCTGAAGACACCGGTCGCGGCGAGCAGGCCGAAGATGTAGTAGTCATACCACTCAATGGTGGTGCCGATGAAGCTGGCGAGGGGAACGCGCCACGGCGTCTTCGCCTTGGCTTGGGTGTTCGAGATCGTCATTAATCTTTTCTTTCGGATGGAGACGGTGGGACCGGCAGTGCTACCAGTCGAGGGCGATGTATTTGGTTTCGGTGAAGTCCAGCAGGCCCTGGTGGGCACCTTCGCGGCCCAGGCCGCTCTGCTTGACGCCACCGAACGGTGCTGCGGGGTCTGACACAAGTCCGCGGTTGAGGGCCACCATTCCGCTTTCGATGCGCTCGGAGACCCGGAGCCCCCGGCGGAGGTCCTCGGTGAACACGTACGCGGCGAGGCCGTACTCGGAGTCGTTTGCGGCTGCGATGACTTCCTCTTCGGTGTCGAAGGGGATGACCGAGGCCACCGGTCCGAAGATTTCCTCGGTGACCATACGGGCCTGAAGCGGCACGTTGGTCACGACGGTGGGCGGGTAGTAGTACCCGGCGCCGTCGACGGCCTGGCCGCCGGCGAGGAGCCGTGCGCCCTGGCTGACCGCGTCGCGGACCAGCGAATCGACTTTGCGGACGCTGGCCTCATCCACCAAAGGTCCAACTTCGGTGCTGGCATCGGTGCCTGGGCCCACCCGCATGGCGCCCATGCGTTCGGCCAACCTGCGGGCGAACTCGTCGTGGATGCCGCGCTGGACGTAGATCCGGTTCGCCGCGGTGCAGGCCTGTCCGCCGTTGCGCATCTTGGCTACCATCGCGCCCTCGAGCGCCAGGTCCAGGTCTGCGTCATCGAACACCAGGAACGGGGCGTTGCCGCCTAGTTCCATGGAGCATTTGAGGACGTTGTCGGCGGCCTGGCGGAGCAGGTGGCGTCCGACGCTGGTGGAACCGGTGAAGGACAGCTTGCGCACCCGGGGGTCGGCGAGGATGGGCGTCATGACTTCACTGGTCTTGCTCGTGGTGATGATGTTCACCACGCCTGCCGGGACACCGGCGTCGATCATCAGCTGGGCGATCGCCAGGGTGGTCAGCGGCGTGAGCGTGGCCGGCTTGAGCACTGCGGTGCAGCCGGCGGCCAGCGCCGGCGCCAGCTTCCGGGTAGCCATGGCCGCCGGGAAGTTCCAGGGGGTGATCAGGACGCAGACGCCGATCGGCATGTGCTGGACGAGGATCCGGTTGGCGCCCGACGGCGAGACGGACACATCGCCGATGATCCGGACCGCTTCCTCGGCGTACCAGCGGAAGAATTCGGCGGCATACGCCACTTCGCCGCGGGCGTCGCTGAGGGCTTTGCCGTTTTCGAGGGAGATGAGGCGGGCGATCTGCTCGCTGCGCTCGGTCATCAGGTCGAAGCAGCGGCGCAGGATTTCAGCCCGCCGGCGCGGCGGGGTCGCTGCCCAGTCCGGGAAGGCTGCGGCGGCGGCGTCGACGGAGGCGAGCCCGTCCTCGACATCGGCGTCGGCGATGTCGGTGATGACGGAAGCATCGGAGGGGTTGATCACCTCGACGGTGTCACCGTTGCTGGCGTCCTGCCACTTCCCGGCAACCAGCAGCTGGCGGGGCACGGTCAGGCCGTTAATGTCGAGCGGTTCAGAGATTGAAAGGAGGGTCATCAGTGGTCCTTAAGTGCTGATCAACGGATGGTGCGGTCGCCGGCATAGGCAGCGGAAACGATGGAGGTGACGGCGTCGAGGTCAAGCGGCACCGGGTTGTTGTCGATGAGCCGCTTCGAGTTCAGCGACAGTTTGGCGATCCGGGCGAGGTCGCTTTCCTGCACGCCAAGGTCCTGCAGCGTCGGGGGCAGCTCGATGGCTGCGATGACCTCATCGATTGCCTCAACACCTGCGACGGCAGCGGCACGGGTGTCCAGCCCGCGGATGTCGCGCCCCAGGGCTTCAGCGATCTGCGCCAGCTGCGGCTGGATGGCCTCGAAGTTGTGCCGGACAACGTAGGGCAGCAGAAGGCCGACGCCCACGCCGTGGGGAGTGTGGGTGAGGGCGCCTACCGGGTACTGGATGGCGTGTGCCGCCGCGGTTCCGGCGTTGCTGAGGACCACGCCGCCGTAGAGTGCGGCGAGCATCATCCCGGCCCGGGCCTCGGTGTTTTCGGGGTCCTTGTAGGCGGTCACCAGGCTACGGCCCACGAGTCCGATGCCGTTCAGGGCAATGGAGTCCGTCAGGATGTTCTTGCCGACGAAGACCCGTTCGCTTGCCAGTGAGGAGGTGGGTTCCCGGGTGATGGCGGTGAAGGACTCCACCAGGTGCACGAAGGTGTCAGCGCCGGTCGCCGCCGTCAGGGACGGCGGGCAGGAGTAGGTCAACTCGGGGTCGCACACCGAGGCGAACGGGATGATGTGGGGGCTCGAGATGCCCATTTTCATGCCAAGTTCAGGATCGGACACGACGGCGATGGCCGTGGCTTCGGAACCGGTGCCGGCGGTGGTGGGCAGCGCGATGACGGGCTTGACGGGGCCGGGGACGGCGAACTCGCCGTAGTAGTCGCTGGGCTTGCCGCCGTGGGTGAGCAGCACGGAGACGACCTTTGCCATGTCCATGCAGCTGCCGCCGCCGAAACCGATGATGACATCGATCTCCTGGCCCTTGAGCTCCTCGACGCAGGCCACGATCCCGGGCACCGGCAACTCCGCCTGGGTGTCGCCGTAAACCCGGACGGTCAGGTTCTTGTCTTCGAGGCTGCGGACCAGGGCCGAAAGGTCCTCGGAGACGGCCAGCCGCGGATCGGTGCAGATGAGGACGTCGGTTCCGAATTCGGCTGCGATATCGGCGACGGCGAAGCGCTGCTGGGCGCCGACGACGACGCTCCGCGGCAGACGGAGGACGCCGAAAGTTGCGGGACGGATACCCGCTGCGTGCGCACACGACATTGTGAATAACTCCTAGAAATGGGATGGGCGGGCTTCCTGAAAGGTGCCGCAGATCTCAGCATTCCAGAAGCGGGTGACCCTCACCATGTGGTTCCATGCCATATAAATGGCCAGCACGTGTGTGTCGGTGCCATGGGCTTTGGGCTGGCGGCAAAGAGGGTGCGTTGTTCAGGAACCGGCGGAACCGACGCCTGCCGTCTTCATTCGCCACAAGCGCAGCGCAACCTGGACGTCCAGGGAACGGCTTCCCCGGCGCCACGAGGCACCCGCCAGCGCGTCGATCCGGTCCAGCCGTTGTCTCAGGGTGTTCGAGTGGATGTGAAGCGCATCGGCCGTCTCTTGCGTGGCGCCACCGTTGTTGTGGAACGTCCACGCTGTGAGGACCAACTGTGTGCCCCGCCGCTCGTCGTAGTCCAGGAGGGGCCCCAACTGCGCAGAGAGCAGTTGTCCAGCGAAAGGGCTATCCATCGCTCCGAGCAGCATCCCCGCGGTACCCAGGGCTGCGCGGTCCGCTGCCTCTCCGTCACGCGAGAGGGCCTGCAGGGCACGGAGGACGGAGTGGGCTTCACTGTGGGCCGTGGAGAGTCGGGCAAAGCCGGTCACTGGTTCTGAGGACCCAACGGTGGCCGTGATGCGGCGTCGCCTTAGTTCGTCAATGATGGATTGGCCGGCGCGGCCGGAAGCGCGGGCGTCATCCTGACGGCTGCCGTTCCCGTCCACAGGTTCAATGATGCACAGATGTGATTCGTGCAGTGCGGTGATTCCCGGGCTGCCCTCGGACCGGTGCCTGAGCACGGAAAGAGCCCGTTGGCGCTGGTCGTCGGCGACGCCCACCACGCGAACTGCGAGCCGGGCGTGGTTTGCCAAGCCGAACTGCCCGGCCCTGCGGGTCAGTGCGGCCGAGTGCTCAGCCCGGGGGCTGAGCAGGTCATCGATGAGTTCGAGCTGCAGACGGTATTGGGCGTCCTGATAGGTGCGTTCGAAAAGCAGCGACACACTGAGCACCAGGGCGCTGCGTTCCAGGACGGCGAGCTGGGCCGGGCGCAGCTGCTCTGCGACGATCAGGGAGGCCAGGTGCTGCTCGCCCGCGACGGCAGACATGACTGTGTACTTCTTGTCGTTGACCTCGAACTCGATGGCCACACTCTTGGCAGCTGACTCCTCGGCGGCGCTCAGGGCCGGAAGGCTTCCAAAGTCAGGATGCGCCGTCCCGTCCGCCAGCGGCTCGCCCATGGGCGAAACCAAGAAGACAGGACTGCCGAGGGACTCGGCCAGCAGGTGGAGCAGGTGTGGAAGGCTTCCGGCTGACGCCAGGGTCTCCATGAGCCGTCGGTCCAGGGTTGAGAGCTCTTCGAGTGCCTGCATGTGGGACAGGTTCTGTTGCTGTGCCTGGTCCAGCCGCGCTAGAGCATCAGCCATCTCGCTGAAGTAGCGGGCGTTTTCCAGCGCGACGGCAGCGTGCGTACCGATGGATTCCATGAGCGCCACGTCGTCACTGCTGAAATCGTGTGCATGCCTGTCGGCCACCAGCAGCGCGCCGATCACTTTCCCTTCTGCGCGAAGGGGAACGCCCATGATCGCCCGGACACCTTCGGCCGCCACAGCAGCGTCGCTGGATTCCAGATGGGATTTTGACCCGTCCAAGAGGTAGTCCGCGCTCTGGGCCGGCGCCTCGCCGGTGGCCACAGCACCGAGCACGCCTTCGCCCAGGGGCATGCGGATGTTCCGGAAAAGAGCGGTCGTTGCGCCGTCGGTCACCCGGACGTAGGACTCGCCGGTGTCATAGTTGTTCAGGCTCAAGTAGGCGATGTCGCTGCCGATCAAAGACCGGGTCCGCCGTACGATGGCCTTGAGCACCGCCTCGACATCGCGTATGCCCGTCAGGTCGGTAGCCGTATCGTAGAGCACGCGAAGCAGACCCTCCCTGCGGCTCGCCTCCCATAACCGTGCGTTCAGCCGGCGCGCGGCTGCAGCGCTTGACTGGTCGATGGACCCGGAGTCCAGCCAGGCAGAGAGCGTCGTCTCTAGTTCAGCCGCGGAGATGCCGCGATCAAGCATGTCCATAATCTGGCCGGCACCCTTGGCATCGCCCGACGTGCCGCCGCCATGAACAGCAGAGACGTCATTCGTAGCCATGAGCCAATGCTAGTCCGGAGTCCACGGCGCAAACCCAGGAGGAGGCTTCAGTAAACGGAGCCCTCGAGCAGCTCGGAAAGCCTGCTGGCTGCACGCCGGAGTTCCGGGACGCCTGCCTTGAGCGTGGCCTCGCTGGCTGCCTCCACGGGACTGGTGAGGGAAATGGATTCGCTCGGGCGGCGCCCCGTCCTGTTCGGCACGGCCACGGCTACGGAGAGAACCCCAGTGGCCCGCTCATCCGCAGAGTACGCATACTCGGCGTCGGGCTCCGGCAGCCTGGAACGAAGTTCCCCGGCGGTCAATTCTGGGTCCTGACCTGCAATAACGGCCGCCGCCACCACCTGCTCCAGCTCGTCGTCGGACGCCGAAGCGAGCAGGATCTTGCCGGCGGCGCCTAGTGTGAGCGGCAGCCGCTTGCCCAGCGGAAGGTCGTATCGCAGCGGGGCCTCGCCGTCTACGCGTGCCACGAGGATGCGCTCGAACCCCAGCCGCGTGTACAGCGACGCCGTCAGCCCGGTCTGTGACGCGACCTGCTGGAGGATGGGCCGGGCGGCGACCACGAGAGGATCGTTTTCGAGGAAACTCCGGGCGGCAGGCAGGACCGCCGGCCCTATCCGGTAGGACTTGTCGGTCTGGCTCACCATGCCGAAGTCCTGCAGCACGCGCAAGATCCGCAACGTGGTGGGCAGGCTCATGCCGCAATTCCTGGCCAGGTCGCTGAGCCGCTGCGGCCGCTCAGCGCGCTGCAGCTCCGCGAAGACCTGCATGGCCCGTGAGAGGGAGCGCATGTTCGAGGCTTTAGGGCCTTCCTCTGCCGGGGCACCCGAGGCGCTGGATGTCGTCGTCGTCATTCTTCCATTCTATGTAAGTTCCTTGCGCTTGACAGCTCATGTGTCTGCTGTCACTATTTCTCTGTACGCAATATAGTTTCATTCTGTGAAATGAAGCAACGCAGACTGGAACAACGCACGGAGAAGGAACCCATGACAACGAAGTCAGTTGCAATCGCCCCCAAAAGCACTGTCCGAGTGGCACCGTCAGTGTTGGCGGGCATCGGAGCCTTTGCTGCTGTGGGCGCCTACGTCCTGGTCGCCTCGATCGACCTCGGCCTCTGGACTTCCCTGGGCCCGGGCGCCGGTCTGTTCCCCTTCGCCATGGGCGCCGTCCTGGTGGCCATGGCTGTTGTCTGGCTGATCCAGGAACTCCGTCGGCCCAGCCACACGGCAGAAGGTGTTGACCGCGGGCTGGTCCTCGCCGTCGTCCTGAGCCTGGTGGTCCTCGCGGCGGTCCTGGACCTGATCGGCTTCCAGCTGGGCATGTTCCTGTTCCTCATGTACCACCTGAAGCTGCGCGGCCGCAGGGGCTGGCCCTCCTCGCTGATCACCGCGCTGGCCGGCAGCGTCGGCGCGTTCTACGCCTTCAACTACGGCCTGAACGTGTCCCTGCCCGTCTCGGCCTTTCCCTTGCTGAACACGATCGGACTCTGAACGTGGATACCCTCAACGAACTTATGGGCGGCTTCGCGGCCGCCATGACCTGGCAAAACCTGCTTTTTGCCTTCCTTGGCTGCCTGCTGGGCACCATCATCGGCGTGCTGCCCGGCATCGGCCCCGTAGCCGGCGTTGCGCTGCTCATTCCCCTCACGCTGAACCTGGACGCGACCGGCGCGATCATCATGCTCTGCGCCATCTTCTACGGCACCGCCTACGGAGGAACCATCACCAGCGTCCTGCTGAACACCCCTGGCGAAGCCGCCTCGGCCATCACCACCATCGACGGCTATGCCATGACCAAGATCGGCAAGGCCGGCGCCGCCCTGACCATTGCCGCCGTGGGGTCCTTCGTGGGCGGAACCGTTGCAACCATCGGCCTGGTGGCGGCCGCCAAGCCGCTCGGTGAACTGGGCCTGCTGGTAGGGCCGCCGGAATTCTTTGCCCTGATGGTGGTGGGGATCTCCCTGCTCGTCGCACTTGCCGGCAAATCCATGGTCAAGGCCGTCATCTCCGGCGCCCTGGGCCTGCTGATCGCCATGGTGGGCATCGACCCCGTTGCCGGGGCCCCGCGGTTCACCTTCGGCATGGACCGGCTTCTGGACGGCGTGAGCTTTGTTGCCGTAATCGTGGGTGTCTTTGGCCTTTCGGAGCTCCTTTCCTACCGCAAGGACACGGCCACCCCCATAGTGCACGCACCGAACCTGCGGTCCCTGCTTCCCACCCGCGGGGAATGGCGCCGTAGCGCCCCGGCCATGGCGCGCGGCACCGGCATCGGGTTCGGCCTGGGACTCATCCCGGGCATGACCGGTTCAGTATCCTCGCTGCTGGCCTACGGTGCGGAAAAGAAGTTCTCCCGCCACCGCAACGAGCTGGGCAAGGGCGCCATCGAAGGTGTTGCCGGCCCGGAAACAGCCAACAACTCGCACGCCAACGCTGCCCTGATCCCGCTGTTCACCCTCGGCATCCCGGCATCACCCACCATCGCGGTGCTGATGGGCGCCTTCCTCCAGCAGGGCCTCACCCCGGGTCCCACCCTCTTCACCGAACACTCCGAGATCGCGTGGGCCATCATCGCCAGCCTCTTCATCGGAAACCTGCTCCTCCTGCTGCTGAACGTTCCGCTGGTGGGTCTGTGGACCTCCATCCTCCGCGTCCCGTCGTCGATCCTCACCGCACTGATCCTGCTGTTTATGGTGATCGGCGCCTACACCATCAACTTCAGCGTTTTCGATGTCTTCGTGATGATCGGTTTCGGCCTGCTGGGCCTCGCCCTCCGGCACCTGGACATCCCGCTGGCGCCGATGGTGCTGACCCTGGTGCTCGGCCCGCTCATGGAACGTTCCCTGCGGGAATCCCTTGAAATCTCGCAGGGCGACTTCAGCATCTTCACCAGCCGCCCCATCTCCGCAGTCCTGATCGGCCTGGGCCTGCTGATCGTCTTCAGTCCGCTGCTCAAGCTGCGCAAGCCGAAGGCACTCAACGAAGACCCCGAAACCTAGGCCCAAACCCGTACACCCCCAAGCACTACCCCAAGCACACCTTCAAAGGAGAAGAACCATGAAAACCCGTGCACGCATCGCAGCCGCCCTGGCCGCCGCATCCCTGATCGCCCTGACCGGCTGCGGCGCCAACGCCGGCGCCACCAACGCCCCGGCCGGCGACTTCCCCAAAAAGGGCAAAACAATCGACCTCGTCGTCGCCTTCTCCTCCGGAGGCGCGGTGGACACCGCTGCCCGGCTGATCCAGCCCATCCTGGAAAAGGAACTGGGCACCAACGTGGAGGTCATCAACAAGCCCGGCGCCGGCGGACAGATCGGCTATACGCAGCTGACCAGTGCCAAGCCTGACGGATACACCATCGGCGCCACCGGCTCCCCGTCCGTCGTCGTCTCACCCCTGGATCCCGCCCGCGGCGCCAAATACACCCGCGACAGCTTCCAGCCACTGGGCCGCCAGGTCATCGACCCCACCGTGATCGCAGTGCAGCCGGACAGCCCCTACAAAACGCTGAAGGAACTCCTGGACGCGGCCAAGGCCAGCCCCAAGTCCCTGACCGCCAGCACCACCGGGCTCCAGACCGGCGAACACTTCGCCCTGGCGCAGATCCAGGAGAACACCAGCTCCGAATTCGCTCCGGTCCACTTCTCCGAAGGTGCATCCCAGGCCACCACCGCTTTCCTTGGCAAACATGTGGACGTCCTGGTGGCCAACGTCAGTGACGTCACCGACCTGACCAAGCAGGGCAAGGCCCGCGTCCTGGGCGTCATGACGTCAGAGCGGGCACCCTCGCTGCCGGACGTTCCGACGTTCAAGGAAGCGGGCTACGACCTCGAAGCCGGCACGGTCCGCGGCTACTCCGCCCCCGCCGGCCTGCCGGACGACGTGGCCAAGAAGCTCGAAGCCGCCATCAAGACGGCCATCGAAGACCCCACGGTCAAGGAAAAGATGAGCGCCCTCGGCCTGCAGACCAGCTACCTCTCCGGCGAGGACTACAAGCAGTTCTGGGCCGGACAGGAAGAGGACTTCAAGAAGGTCCTGCCGCTGGTCCAGAAGACCAACTGACCCTGCCGCAAACCCACCGGACGGAAGAAACCCTCATGACAACCCCAGCAATCGACACCATCGATGCCGACTTCCCCCGCCCCGACAGGGACGTGGTGGAGCGCCTCGCCAAGCTGCCCGCCGCCAACATCGGCGATGCGATGGACCGGCTCGGCGTGGCGGACTCCGCCATCCAGGCCATCTGGCCCGGCGCCCTTCTCGCCGGCCCCGCCTTCACGGTGTGGACGAGGCCCGGCGACAACCAGGGCATCCACAAGGCCCTGGAACAGGCCCGGCCGGGGGACGTCATTGTGGTGGCCGGCGGCGGCGACGCCTCCCGCGCGCTGCTTGGCGAGCTCATCGGCGAACGCGCCATCAACCTTGGCATCGCCGGCTTCGCACTGGACGGAGCAGCGCGCGACGCCGAAGCGCTGGGTGAGATCGGCATGCCCGTCTTCGCCCGGGCTACTTCCCCCGCCGGCCCTTACAAGAACGGTCCCTTCCGCCTCGGGACAGCGCTCGCCTTCGGCGGCGTCCCCGTCCTGCCCGGCGATGTGATCATCGGCGACTCCGACGGTGTGGTGGTGGTGCCCCGCGATCAGGCAGCCGCAGTGGCCGAGGCTGCCGAAGCAGTCTTCGCAGACGAAACGAACCGCAGGCAAGCCATCGTGGCCGCCCGCGCCTGAAGCAAGAAAGACAGAGAAACCATGACAGCGGTAACCGTCATTGGCCTCGGCGAAGCCGGCGCCACCTACGCCGCGGCGCTCCACGCCGCGGGCCACAAGGTCACCGGGTTTGACCCGGTTGCGCCCACCACCCCCGCCGGCGTCACCCGCGCAGGAACAGCAGCGGAAGCCTGTGAAGGCACGGACATCGTCCTCGTCATGACAGGAGCCGCCGCTGCCCGCAGCGTCGCCCGGGAGTGCCTTCCGGTCCTGGAAGCGGGCAGCTGCTACGCGGACTTCACCTCGTCCTCTCCCGGAGTGATGCGCGAACTCGGACAGCTGCCCGGCAAAGCCGACTTTGCCGACGTCGCCATCCTTGGACCCGTCGCCGCGCTCGGCGAGAAGACGCCCCTGATGGCCAGTGGACCGGGAGCGCAGGCGGTGGCTGACCTGCTCGGTCCAGTAGGCGCCGACGTCGAAATTGCAACGGGAGAACCAGGTGCGGCCATGGCCCACAAACTCCTGCGCAGTGTCCTGATGAAGGGCCTGGCTTCCGTGGTGGTCGAGGCCGTAACCGCCGGCAGGGCAGCGGGGCTCGAAGAATGGATCCGGGCCCAGATCGCCAGCCAGCTCGCCGGTGACGGCCAGGCAGTCATCGACCGGTTCCTGGCCGGCACAGCAAAGCACGCCGTCCGGCGCTCCAAGGAAATGCAGGACACGGCCAGCTACCTCGCCGATCTTGGAGTTCCCGCCGAGATGACCAGCGCCTCCGCTGCCGCCCTGCAGCGCATGGCACTGGAAACTGAGCCGGCCTTGCGCTGACCGCTGTGTCCGGCAGAATCAAGAACGGGTAATACGTGATTCACCACCTAACCGGCATCCCGCCGTCAGGAGCAGCAACATGATCGGCATCTGGGCACTCGGCGCCTACCTTGCCGTCATCCTGTTATGGACCACAGTGCTCAAGCGCAGCGTGGGGGAGGCCATGATCCTGGGCTTCCTGGCCGTGCTTCCGTTCACCGGGGCAGCGGCGGTGTGGATCGGCTGGGACGCGCTCTACTCGGCCATCACCGATGAGATCGTCTACGCCACCATGGCCTTCGTCTTTATGGGCTACCTGCTGGACGAAACCGGTGTGCTGGACAAGCTGATCGATCTCCTGAACTCCCTGATCGGCGGGCTTAAGGGCGGGCCGGCCTGGGTGTCCACCGTGGCCTCAGCCGGCCTGGGCGGGGTGGTCCACAACCAGGCCGCCATTGCCGCCACAGTGGGATCGGTAACCATCCCCTGGATGGAAAAGTCGCGGCTGGACAAGCCCTCGGCGGCCACGCTGGTGGCCGGCAACGCCGGCATGGGAATCACCTTTCCGTTCAGCGCCTCGATGTTCGTGCTGGTGGGGTCCGCCACCGTGGGTCCCCTCCTGGACATCAATGCGCTGGTCCTGCCGTTGCTGTTCGGTGGCCTGTGGTGCTTCCTGCACCGGCTGATCGTCACCTGGCTGCTGATCCGCAAGAGCGGGATGGCTCCGCTTGATGCAGCCCACCGGCTGCCGGTCCGGGCCGCATTTGGCCGTGGCTGGGCCACCCTGCTGCTGTTCGTTGTGGTGGCCATTCCGCTGGTCATCACGTCCGGGGCCATCGCAGAGGGGCTCTCGGACTGGACCGGGGGAGACGTCGCCAAGTCCGTCAGCGTCATCGTCTGGATCCCCGTGGTCCTGATCATCACGGGCTTCCTGCTGGGCCGGAAGAAACTTCCCACGGACGGGCGGGCGTGGTGGGCGTTGCTGCAGAACTCGGCCCCGCGCTTCGGAATCGTGGGCGTCACCGTAGTGTTCGCCTTCGCCGGAGCCAACGCCCTGGCCGCCACCGGCCTGCCACAGCAAATGACAACGCTCCTCAACGGAATGAACCTCCCGCTGTGGATCCTGGCCATCCTGATCGGGCTGATTGTCATCGCCGTCGCCGCACCACTGTCCGCCACCGCCACCATGGCTGCTGTGGGGACAGTCGGCGTCGCCGCCCTGGTGGCGGCCGGGGTGCCGGCAACCACGGCAGCCGTGGCCGTCCTGGTCTTCTCCTCCTGCGAGGCGGCGGTTCCGCCCGGCGGTGCCCCGCTGTATGTGGCCTGCGGCATCGCGGACGTGGACCCGATCACGACGTTCCTCCGGCTGCTCACCCACTATGCCCTGCCGTTGCTCGGCATCGGGGTCCTGATCATCCTCGGCGTCCTGCCCATCTAGAGGAAGTCACCATGCACACCATCCGAAGGGCCATCGAAGTCCTCTTCGTGCTGACCCTCGCAGCGCTCCTTGTTGGCGGCGTTGTGTTCGTGGCCGGGCAGGCCATTGCCCTGGTGGCCGGCCAAGGCGACTGGCTCACCCTGCTCAACGAGACCATCAAGGCGCCCATGTGCATCGCTGCCTCGGTCTGCGCCGTCGCCGGCTTCCTGCTCAGCTACAAACGCCGGCAGAACCAGGAGCAGCCGCAGGAAGCAGGGGCGCGGTGAGCTCCGGGGACGGAACCTATCCAACGTTCGCCGGGCTGCTGAAGCGGGAGGGCGCTCTGGCCGGGACCTCCTGGGGCCTGTTTCCGGACGCAACCCGAGGGACGCCGTCGTTCATTAATTCCCGGGCCGTGCTGGAGGCGCGAAGCTGCATCCGCACCGGCACGGCCTTTGGCCTGGACTATCCGGCCGATGCGTTCTACCCCGGCATGTCCCTCAAACGTGGCGCTCCCCGGCACACCATCTACTCCTCGCACCCGGCCCACCGGGACGACTTCCTGGACGGGTACTACCTGCAGGGATCCAGCCAGATCGACGGGCTGCGGCACCGCCGGGCAGACGACGTGGGCTTCTACAACGGCACACCCGATGACCTTGTCCGTGAGGGGACGCCCGATCTTGGCATCCAGGAATGGGCGGACAACCCGATCGTGGGCAGGGGAGTGCTTGTTGACCTCGCCGGGTACCGGGCCGGGCAGGGCGCTCCGATCGACCACGCCACCGGTGAGCCCCTGGGCCTGGAGCTGATCCAGGCAGCGCTGGACGCCCAGTCCGTGGCCCTCCGGCAGGGCGACATCCTGATGCTGCATACCGGCTGGTGCGAGTGGTTCCTGGCCCTGGCGCCGGGGGACAAGCAGCGTATGCGGGAGAGCAGGCAGGCCACCGGCGTTGCCCAGTCCGAGGACTTCGTCGCCTGGGCATGGGACCACAAGCTGGCGCTCCTCGCGGCGGACAACTTCGCCTTCGAATGCCTGCCAGCATTGGCTTCCAGCCCCTACCGCGACTCCGCCCCAAACGATCACGGGATGATGCACCAGCAGCTCCTCGCCAAGCTGGGCATGCCGCTGGGTGAACTGTGGCGGCTCGGGCCCCTCGCGCGCCACATGCGGGGCATCAGCCAGTGGGACGCCTTCGTTACTATCAAACCGCTGAACATCACCGGCGGGACCGGATCGCCAGCGAACGCCACCGCGTTGCTGTGACGCCTGCCGGGTCAGTTGGCTGCGCCCCTACCCGTCCCCGTCAGGAGCGAGGAACTTCATCAGTGTCTCCATCAGGTGCAGTGTCTTCCGGCCGGGGTCCAGGAGGGACTGGATCCGGAGGCCGTCCATCATTGCCATGACCATGGTGACCTTGTCGTCTGCGCTGAGCTCCTCGCTGTCCTGGGAGGTGGCAAGCCGGGTGCTGGTGAAGTAGTCCCGCATCTTCTCGCGGCGAGTAATGAAGAAGTCGTGCGCGGGGTGGCTGGGATTTGTTGCCGCGATGGTGATCGCAAGCCAGTTCCGCTGCTGGTCCGGGTGGGCAAACTCGTCCCGAAGGATGGTGGACAACACCTGTTCCCGGGGCACTTTCGATTCGATGATGCGGCGGGCGAGTTCCGAATCGTCGGCATCGCGCTGGGCGAGGGCGGCCAGGAGAAGCTCATCCTTCGTCGCAAAATGGCGGAGCAATGCCGCGTGGGTCACGTTCGCCCGGGCCGCGATATCCCTCAGGGATGCCCGTTCATAGCCGTGCTCGGCGAAGCTTGCTGACGCTGCCCTGACAATCTCCGCCCTGCGGGCGGGAGTTGTTGCATACGGGCCGCGTCGCCTGGTGCCGGCCTTTTTTCCGGTCTCTTGCCCGGCAGTGGTGGTCACGGAAATCGTCTCTTTTCTGTGGCCGGGCTTTTCTTCCCGGGGGTATTGCCAATTGTAACCACTCTGGCTACTATTTCTCGAAGAGTAACCACAGTGGTTACTATTTACTTGGCTTTCGACACAGCTGTCGTCCGTCGTCTGCGGCGCTGCGGGCGGGGAGCCATCCGATTAAGGAGTCATAGGTGACTACGAACGAACACGAGGCTTCTGGTTTCGTTGGCGGCATTGCCGCCGCCCAGCCGGTGCCCGGCAACCAGAATCCCGGAGAAGCTTCCGACGGCGTTGCGACCGTCCCAGAGGAACCCCAGTCACCCGTGAGCAGGAGCTACATTCTTTGGCTGATGCTCGCGAGCTTCGGGGCATCCATCGCCATGATGGTGCCCCTTTCCTACGGCATCGCCGTGCGGATCAGCGAACTGGCTCCCGGCCATGAAGAGGTGCTGGGTTACATCACCGGCACGGCCCAGCTGATTTACCTGGTCATCAGCCCGATGGTGGGTATCTGGAGTGACCGCATGCGGTCCGGTTTTGGCCGCCGCACCCCGTTCATCTTCCTCGGCACCGCCATCGGCCTGGCAGGCCTGGTGGTGATGGGACTGGCGCCCGATCTGCTGATTGTCGGCGCGGGATGGGTGCTGGGCATGTCAGGGTGGTCCATTTCCGGTGCGGCGATCCAGAACCTGATGGCGGACAAGTTGCCGGACCAGCAGCGCGGGCGCGTTTCAGCCCTGACATCGCTCATGACCCAGATCGCGCCCGTCCTGGGTATCGGGGTGGCCTATGCCGTTTCGTCGAACACCCTCCTGGTCTTCGTCGTACCAGGACTCATCGGCGCCGTGCTCCTGGCCCTGCTTCCGATCATCAAGCCCGAAGGCAGCTCTAAGGACCTTGCCGTTACCTCGCAGGTCACAGCAAAATCGGTGGTTGCCAGCTACGGCTTCAACGTGCGCAAATACCCCGACTTCGCGTGGAACTGGCTGGGCCGCTTCGTGTTCTTCATCGGCCTGTACTTCAACACCACGTTCGGCACGTTTTTCTACGCGCAGCGCCTCAACCTTCCCGTCCGGGAAGTGGCCGGCGTGGTCGCCACCATCGGTATGCTCGGCGTTGTCGCGGCAGCAGCGGGCGCGCTCCTCGGCGGATTCCTGTCCGACAGACTGCGGCGCCGGCGCCTGTTCGTGCTGATCTCCGCACTCCTCTTTGTCGGCGGAGCGCTGGCAGAGGCAACGGCGTGGTCCCTTCCCCAGCTGATCATCGGCGCCGTGCTCATGCAGACCGCCATCGCCGTCTTCGCCACAGTCGACCAGGCAATCATTTTCGCCATCCTGCCCAACCGCAGCGAAACCGGGCGGTACATGGCAGTGGTGGCCTTCGCGCAGAAGATCCCGAGCGCCGTAGCTCCGCTCATTGCTTCCCTGATTATCACCATCGGCGCCATTGGACCGGAGAAGAACTACACGCTCCTGTACCTCACCGGCGCCGTCCTGGCCCTGCTGGGCGGCACCGTCATCGCGGTCAAGGTCAAGGCAGTCCGCTGAACGGGCCCCACGAAGGAAGAAGGACCACCATGGGCAGAGCGCCCTACGATCTGGCCGTCGACAGCGGCGGAGACCAGTTCCCTGTTACGGGGCCCGCCCCCAGGCTGTCGTGGAAGATTTCAGCCGACACCACCGCTCCCTACGAGCTCGAAGCGGCCATCGACGGCGCGCTCCAGCCCACCGTGACGACGGACCAGCGGCTGTACGTGTCTTGGCCGTGGCAGGCCCTGCGCAGCCGGCAACGGGTTCACTGGCGGGTGCGGGCCGGTGCCTCCGGGGACTGGTCTGCGTGGTCCGCTTTCGAAGCCGGGCTCCTGGACGTGGACTGGACCGCGGCCTGGATCTCCCCGGCGGAACCCGAAGACCCGGGCTATGGACGCCGTCCCGCCTACCTGCTCACCACCCACTTCGAGCTGCCCGGCGCCGTGAAGTCTGCCCGCCTCTACGCCACGGCACTCGGCGTCTACACCGCGGCGGTCAACGGCGAAAGGGCCGGTACCGCGGAACTGTCCCCCGGGTCGACGTCGTACGACCGCACGCTCTACGCGCAGGCCTTCGACGTGGCATCCTCGCTGAGGCCCGGCCGCAACCGGATGGACCTTGAACTGTCCGACGGCTGGTACCGCGGCCAGGTGGGCGCTTTCCGGCTGCCCGCCGGCTGGGGCACCACAGTGGGAGCACGTGCAGAACTGCACATCGAACTGAGCGACGGAACCCGCCAGGTCGTCCCCACGGACGGCACTTGGACGAGCGCCCCGTCAACGACGACCCGTGCGGACCTGATGGACGGGCAAAGCGTTGACTTCGGGAAGGCGGCCGCTTCGGAGAAAGTTCTTGTAAACGTGGTGGAGGTGCCGTCCATCGACTGGTCGCCCGCACCGCCGGTCCGGGTCATCGACTCCCGTGCGCCCAAGAACCTCCAAGAGGTCAGGCCGGGCGTATGGGTGGCCGACTTCGGCCAGAACGCGTCCGGGTGGATCCGGCTGGCGGACCTCGGACCAGAGGGCACCCGCACGGTCATCGAGTACGGCGAACACCTCAGCCCGGACGGTGACCTCTCCACCTCGCACCTCGATTCCCACCGGCCGGGAGAGCCGGCAAGAATCTTTTCGCAGCGTGATGAAGTGACAGCAGGACCTGCCGGCGCAATATTCGAGCCCCGCCACACGGTCCACGGCTTCCAGTACGCCCGCATCAGCCGTTTTGGCGCCGCCTTGGATCCGTCCGCGCTGACCATGCAGGTGGTCCATACCGACCTTCGTCCCACCGGTGAATTCTCCTGCAGCAATGAGGACCTCAACCGGCTGCACAGCATCGGCGAATGGAGCTTCCTGGGGAACGTGGTAGATGTCCCCACCGATTGCCCCACCCGGGAACGGGTGGCCTGGACGGGCGACTACCAGGTCTTCATCTCCACCGCCACCAGGCTGCGGGACGTGCTGGGGTTCAGCCGGAAATGGCTGAGGTCAGTGCGGGACGACCAGCTCGAGGACGGCCGCATCGCCAACTTTTCCCCCGACGGACGCCGCATCAAAAACAACCTGGATGACCAGTTCGCGATGATGACCGGATCCGCCGGGTGGGGAGACGCCATTGTGGCAGTTCCCTGGGCACTTTACGAGGAGTACGGCGATGAGGCAGTACTCGCCGAGAACTGGGATGCCATGGACCGGTGGGTCCGGTGGGCCCTCGACAAGGCACGCACAACCCGCCACCATGCCCGCGCGCAGCTCTCACCCGAGCCGGAGCCCTTCGAGGAGTACCTCTGGGACGGCACCTTCCACTGGGGCGAATGGACCGAGCCGAAAAAGCGCGACGCCGACGGGAAACTGATCGACCCCGTCCAGGACAACCCGATGGCCTGGTTCATGGAAGACAAGGGCGAAGTGGGCACGGCCTACCTCTACCGCTCCACGGCTACACTTTCCCGGGCAGCCCACGTTCTGGGACGCGCCGAAGAGGCAGCAAAGTATGCGGACACCGCGGAGTCCATCCGGCTGGCGTGGCAGGCCGCCTACCTTCGCGCGGACGGCACCACCGTCACGGACAGCCAGGCCAGCTATGTCCGGGCGCTCTCGTTTGGCCTGCTGCCGGACGAAGCCCGCGGGCCTGCCGTAACCCGCCTCGTCGAGCTGATCCGGAACGAGGACACACATCTGGGAACAGGATTCCTCTCCACCGGAGACCTGCTGCCCGTTCTCGTTGAGGCTGGCCGGGAGGACGTGGCGTACGGGCTGCTCCTGCAGCGCAGCGCGCCGTCGTGGCTCTACATGGTGGACAAGGGCGCCACCACCATCTGGGAATCCTGGGAGGGCATTGACGAGGACGGCAACGCCCACGACTCACTGAACCACTACAGCAAGGGAACAGTCCTCCGGTTTCTCCACGAATACACGCTGGGACTGCGGCAGGATCCGGGTTCGGTGGCCTGGCGGTCCGTCGTCATCGCTCCAACCCCTGGCCCGGACCTGAGTTGGGCGCGCGGGTCGCATGAGACACCCAACGGGACCATCAGGGTCCACTGGCAGCTCGATGAAGAAGAACTGCGCATCGACGCTGACATCCCGGCTGAAACCACCGCCCGGATCGTCTTCCCCGATGGCACTGAATACGCGGCCGGCCCGGGCAGGTTCCGCGCTGCAAGATCCATCCCCTCCACGAACGCCCACCTGACCTACGCAACTTAGAGGACCAAATGACTACTTTCCCCGACGGCTTCCTGTGGGGCGCCGCAACTGCCGGCCACCAGATTGAAGGCAACAACGTCAACAGCGACTGGTGGGCCCGCGAGCTGACCATGCCCGGCATGGAGCTTTCCGGCGACGCCTGCGACAGCTACCACCGCTACCGCGAGGACATCGCCCTCCTCGCAGACGCGGGCCTGACTTCCTACCGGTTCAGCCTCGAGTGGTCCCGGATCGAACCGGTTGCCGGGCACTTTTCCAAGGCGGAGCTGGCCCACTACCGCCGCATGATCGAGTACTGCTTCGAGCGGAACGTGGCGCCCGTGGTCACCCTGCAGCACTTCACCACACCCCAGTGGTTTGCGAACGACGGCGGCTGGCTGGCTCCGGATGCGTCCGAAAAGTTCCAGCGCTACGTCACAGCCACCACGGAAATCCTCGACGGTGTCGAGTGGGTGGTCACCATGAACGAACCCAACATGCAGGCGGCCATCATGACAGCCATGCGCCGCATGCAGCAGAACCAGGGTGCCCAGTGGCAGAGCCCCACCGTCGAAGGGGAGGGTGAAAAGAAGCAGACGCACAGCGACTTCCTCACCTACGCAGACCCCGAAATCGGGCGCGCCTTCACGGCCATCCACCATGCCGCCCGTGACATTATCCGGGCACGGACCAACGCCAAGGTCGGATGGACCATCGCCGCCGGAGCCCTCACCCCCGCCCCCGGCGGAGAGGAAAAACTCCTCGAAATCCGGTACGGCAAAGAGGACGTCTATTGGGAGGGCAGCCGTGGCGACGACTTCGTCGGCGTACAGGCCTACTCCAGCCAGGAAGTGGACGCCAACGGACTCGTTCCCCACCCGCCGCACCCCGACAACACACTCGTTGGCACTGCGTACCGGCCCGACGCGCTCAGCATGGCCGTCCGCCACGCCTGGGACATCACCGGTGGCGTGCCCGTCCTCATCACGGAAAACGGCATCGCCACTGCCGATGACGAACAAAGGATCCGCTACACCACCGAAGCGCTCGTTGGCCTCCTTGAAACCATGGCTGAGGGCATCGACGTGCGCGGCTACCTGCACTGGTCGCTCCTGGACAATTTCGAGTGGGGACACTGGGAGCCCACCTTCGGCCTGATCGCCGTCGACCGGGACACCTTCGTACGGACGCCAAAGCCAAGCCTGGCGTGGCTCGGAGGCGTGGCCCAGCACAACGCCCTGGACGCCGGGGTCCTCTCGTGACCACCGCTTTCGCCGACGTTTCCGCCGCACCCCTCGCAGAGCTCCTGTCCCTGGCCGGCAGGCAGGCGGTGGTCACGGGCGGGGCCCAGGGGCTCGGCAAGGCCATCGCGCTCCGGCTGGCGGAGGCAGGCGCCAACATCCTCATCGGTGACCTCAACGCCGACCGGGCCCAAGCCGCGGCAGACGATATAGCTGCACGCTTTCCGGTGCGGGCACTCGGTGCCGCCATGGACGTCTCCGACTCCGAATCCGTCCGCGCCGCCGCTGCATCCGCGGTCGAGGAGCTCGGCGGAATCGACATTTGGGTGAACAACGCGGGCATCTTCCCCAGCGTCCCGGTCCTGGAAACACCGGATAGGACCTGGGAGCAGGTGTTCGCCGTGAATACCCGCGGCGTCTTCAACGGCTCCCGTGAGGCTGCCCGGCACATGACGGACGCTGACCGGGGCGGCGTCATCATCAACATCGTCTCCACCGCCGGATTCACCGGGACAGCTCCCGGACTCTCCGCCTATGTCGGATCCAAGCACGCCGTGCGCGGCATGACGAAGCAGATGGCCCTTGAGTTCGCTCCCCTCGGGATCCGCGTCCTCGGGGTCGCACCCACCTTCGTCCCTACGGAAGGCAACATGGCCGCGGCCGCAGCTCACGCGCCAACGGAAGAATCCGGCCAGGCGATGGCCGTCATGACCAACAGCCTCATCGGCCGGATGGGCACCCCGGACGACATCGCACGCGTTGTCCTCTTCTGCGCGAGCGATCTCTCCACCATCATGACCGGAAGCACCCTCCTGGCCGACGCGGGGCAGACCATCTGAGCGGAAGCGGTGGTGCCGGATCAGGCCAGGCGCTCGCCGGTGATATCGGCCAGGTGGTCCAGGAGTGCGTTTTGGAACCGCTCGTCGCGGGCTGCGTGGTGCGGCTTCTCCCGGTTCTGGTGGAACCAGTAGCCGCCGCTGGTGAGCGCCGCCGGGTCATCGCTCGTGGCGAGCCATTCCTGGGTCAGGTGTCCGAGCCGGAGATCGTCCGGGGCGCTGGCGCCGCCCATCCGGGTGGGCACCCAGCCTGGATCGACGGCGTTGCTGAGGACGTCGGGCCATAAACGGGCGACGACGGCGGCGAGGGCTGTGAGGTAGAGCTTGCTGTCCGAGTAGGTCACGTTGTCCGTGCCCGGTTCGAGCCTGCCGAGATCGGCGTGCCCGCCGCGGTGCATCCCGCTGCTGAGGTAGACCAGCCGCTGGGGGCGTTCGATGAGCGCGGTGAGGAGGTATGGAGCGACAACGTTCACCGTGAAGATGTCCGGGCTGTGCAGCACTCCCGCGTTGTGGATGACGGCATCCATCCAGCCGATCGCGTTGACCTGACGGGCGAGATCACGCGTCTGTTCCAGGTCCGAGAGGTCGCCCACCACGGCTGCGGCCCCGCCGTCCACCAGATCCTGGACGGCATCCAACCGGGCAGTGCTCCGGGCATGCACAGCGACGTCGTGGCCGTTTTCCAGGAGGGTCTGGGCGGTAGCCCGTCCAAGCCCGTCAGCGGATCCGGTGATAAAAACACGCATCCCTACACCTTATCGGTCGCGTTCCCCGAGGGAATCATACTTGTATACATCTATACAAGTATGATGGGTACCGGAGGTCGAACATGACTGATTTACCTGCCCGGAACACCGGCGCGCATTTTGTTTATGCGGAACTGAAACGGCAGATCCTCAGCCTTGAACTGAAGCCCGGGGAGCGGATTTTTGAGCCTGCAATGGCGGCTTCATTGAAGGTGAGCCGTACGCCGCTGCGTGAGGCCATGAGGCGGCTCATCTCGGAGAACCTCCTGGAGCAGCAGCCCACGGGGGCCGTCTTGGTGCCAAACCTGGACGAGGCGGTCATTTCGGAGTTATACGAGGTCCGGGCGGCCATGGAGTCGTTGATGGCACGGAACGCCTGCATTAAGGCGACGCCTTCTGACATCGAAGCGCTCCGAGGCATCCTGGCACGTAACGCTGCAGTGGTGGAGTTCGCCGATGACGCCATGCGGCAGGGCATGGCACTGCACAGCAGGCTTGCGGAGATCGCCGGAAATTCCTGGGCCCGCCGTTTCCATGGCCAGGTGTCAAGCCAGATGGAGCGGTACCGGCACTTCACCAACAGCACCCAGGAACGGCGTGACCAGGCGCTGGCCCAGCACCGGGCCCTCGTTGACGCCGTGGCAGCGGGCGATCCGGACAACGCTGCGAAGATTGCTTTCGAGCATGTCATGGGCGCCCGGGATGCCGCGGTGCGTGCCATCTCAGGCAGCGGCCTGGGCATCTCATGATCGGCGAACTTGGAAGCCGCACCACAACTTCCCTCCTGGTCCATTCCGCGCTGATCCAGGCCGTGACCTTCCTGGTCCGGCCCGCGGCAACCTACCGCGCGCTTGAACTGGACGTCCCCGGGTATGCCCTGGGCCTTCTGGCAGCAAGCTATGCTGTTTTCCCCTTACTGCTCGCGGTGCCGACGGGCGGCCTGGTGGACCGCCTGGGTGAGCGCCGGCTGATGGCCATCGGGTCCGCCGTCGTTCTTGCCTGTTCTGCTTTCCTGCTGCTGTGGGGCTCGTCAATCGTCGCCCTGGTCATCGGAACCGCGCTGCTGGGTGCCGGGCAACTCGCCTGCGTTGTAGGGCAGCAGGCCGTGGTGGCCAACAACGCTCCCCCAACCCGGATGGACGCAGCTTTCGGTTACCTGACTTTCGCCGCATCCCTGGGCCAGGCCCTCGGACCCCTGGCGATCTCCCTCGTGGGAGGCGCCTCCATCCGCCCCGACACGCAGGCGATCTTCTTCCTGTCGACGTGCATGAGCCTGGCGCTTTTCGTGACCACGTTTGGCGTGGCCGCACATATCAGCGGCGCGAAGAGGAAGGCAATTGCAGGTGGCGGCAACACCGGCAACGCACTCTCGCTGCTTCGGACTCCTGGCGTCGCCCGCGCATTGGCCACCAGCGCCACCGTGCTTGCCGTGGTGGACCTGACCATGGTGTACCTCCCGGCACTCGGATCCGAACGCGGGCTTACTGCGGCAACGGTGGGCGCCATGCTCACTGTCCGGGCAGTGTTCTCCATGGTTTCCCGGATCCTGCTGGGCCGGGTGTCCCGGAAGCTGGGCCGCATGAGGCTGCTGGTGTTGAGCCTGGCACTGTCCACCGTCGCCTTGGCCGTGGCGGCGATTCCCATGCCGACGTGGCTGTTGTTTGTTGTGATGGCCGTTCTCGGGCTGGGCCTGGGCATCGGCCAGCCGCTGACCATGTCCTGGCTTTCGGCGCAGGCCCCCGCGGGGCAGCGAGGACGGGCGCTGGCTCTGAGGCTCGCCGGGAACCGGGTGGGCCAGGTGGTGCTGCCGAGTGCCATCGGGGTGGTCGCGGCAGGGCTCGGTGCAGGGGGTGTTTTCCTTGCGTCCGCCGCGGTGGTGGGCGGGACGATGCTGCTGCTCCGGGGCGTGGAGTTGGACTAGGACGTGCAGTTGGATTAGCTACGGCAGCCGGCTCGGCCGGAGCACCGAAGGCACGCCGGCTTGTGCAGGATCCAGCGGAACGGGACTGAGCAGCACCGCAGGGCCGCGGTGCAGGGTTCCGCTGGAGAGTGCACGGCAGCGGATGCCGCCCCTGCCCCGCATCGCGGCATGGGCCCCCGGCGCAAGCACCTCGTTCATCCAGGCGCATGGGTGGGCAGGCCGCCCGCCGTGGAGCTCCACTACGGAGCCGCCGGATTCCAGCGCGAAATCCTGCCCCAGCAGTGGAGCCAGGTGCGCGCCCCGCAGGATCACGTTCCGGCGCGTCGCCAGCGGATCGAACGGCCCCGCCTCCAGCTCCGCGGCCATGGCTTCGAGGGCCTCGACGGCGAACAGGGTCACCGCCGCGTCCATGTGTGCCGCCTTCCCAAAAAACCGGTCGCCCACGATGCCCTTGCCGGCTACCACCTCCGCCGTTTCAGCATCGAATGTAGGCACATCTGCCGCGCCGTCCTTAGCCCGCCCGAAGTAGGCATGCTCGGGTGACACCAGCAGGTGCAGGATTTCGACGCCGTACTTATAGGTCTCCGCCATGCCGCCTAGCCGCCAACGTAGGCCGCAAGGTGTTTGCCGGTGAGCGTCGAGGCGTCAGCCACCAGCTCAGCCGGCGTGCCCTCGAAAACGATCCGCCCGCCGTCGTGCCCTGCTCCCGGGCCCAGGTCGATAATCCAGTCAGCGTGCGCCATCACCGCCTGGTGGTGCTCGATGACGATCACGGACTTGCCGGAATCAACCAGCCGGTCCAGCAGGCCCAGGAGGTTCGCCACGTCGGCAAGGTGCAGGCCCGTGGTGGGCTCGTCCAGGACGTACACGTCGCCCTTTTCGGCCATCTGGGTGGCCAGCTTGAGCCGCTGGCGCTCGCCGCCGGACAGTGTGGTGAGCGGCTGGCCGAGGCTGAGGTAGCCCAGGCCCACGTCCGCGAGCCGGTCAAGGACTGTGCGCGCCGCCGGCGTTTTGGCATCACCTTCGGCGAAGAAGCCGGCAGCCTCCGTCACGGACATCGCCAGGACGTCCGCGATGTTCTTCCCGCCGAGGGTGTATTCCAGCACCGATGCCTGGAAGCGGCGGCCCTCGCAGTCCTCGCACGGCGACTCCACCGTTGCCATCACACCCAGCTCGGTGAAGATGACACCGGCACCGTTGCAGGTGGGGCAGGCGCCCTCGGAGTTGGAGCTGAACAGCGCCGGCTTCACCCCGTTGGCCTTTGCGAAAGCCTTGCGGATGGGCTCCAGCATGCCCGTGTACGTGGCCGGGTTGCTGCGCCGGGAGCCCTTGATGGCGCCCTGGTCGATGACCACCACGCCCTCGCGCTTGGCCACCGAACCGTGGATCAGCGAACTCTTGCCCGAGCCCGCCACGCCCGTCACCACCGTCAACACGCCCAGGGGGATGTCGACGTCGACCGCCTGCAGGTTGTGTGTTGACGCGCCGCGCACCTCGAGCGCTCCGGATGCTTTCCGGACCGTTTCCTTGAGGGACGCGCGGTCCCCGAGGTGGCGCCCCGTGATGGTGTCGCTGGACCGCAGGCCCTCCACGGTGCCCTCGTAACAGACGGTGCCGCCCGTGGTGCCGGCGCCCGGCCCGAGGTCAACGATGTGGTCCGCGATCGCGATGGTTTCCGGCTTGTGCTCCACTACCAGCACGGTGTTGCCCTTGTCCCGCAACTGGAGCAGCAGCTGGTTCATGCGCTCGATATCGTGCGGGTGCAGCCCGATGGTGGGCTCGTCGAAGACATACGTGACGTCGGTGAGGGAGGAACCGAGGTGCCGGATCATCTTGGTGCGCTGGGCCTCGCCGCCGGAGAGCGTCCCGGCCGGGCGGTCCAGGCTGAGGTAGCCCAGGCCGATGTCGGAGAACGAGTCCAGCAGGTGCTGCAGGCCCTTGAGCAGGGGAGCCACCGAGGGGTCCTTGAGGCCGCGGATCCACTGGGCGAGGTCGCTGATTTGCATCTGGCACAGTTCGGCGATGTTCTTCCCGTTGATCCTGGAGGACAGCGCCTGCTGCGTCAGCCGGGTCCCCTCACACTCGGGGCACGTCTGGAACGTCACAGCGCGCTCCACGAACCGGCGCACGTGCGGCTGCATCGCCTCGGGGTCCTTGGACAGCATGGACTTCTGGATCTTGGGGATGATGCCCTCGAAGGTCAGGTTGACGCCCTCCACCTTGATCTTGGTGGGCTCCGCGTACAGCATGGTCTCCAGCTGCTTCTTGGTGAACTTCGCAATGGGCTTGTCCATCGGCAGGCCCATGCCCTCGAACAGACGCCCGTACCAGCCGTCCATCGAGTACCCCGGAACAAGCAGCGCTCCCTCGCCCAGGGACTTTTCGTCGTCGTACAGCGCCGTGCGGTCAATGTCGCTGACGGCGCCCATGCCCTCGCAGCGCGGGCACATGCCGCCCAGGTAGACGGCCTGCTGGACCACGGCCTTCTCCACCCGGCCGTCACTTTTCTCCGTGGACATTACGCCGCTGGCCTTGCGGGTGGGCACGTTGAAGGAAAACGCCGTCGGCGGGCCGCCGTAGGGTGAGCCCAGCCTGCTGAAGAGGATACGCAGCATGGCATTCGCGTCGGTGGCAGTGCCCACGGTGGAGCGCGGGTTGGCGCCCATCCGCTCCTGGTCCACGATGATCGCCGTGGTGAGCCCTTCCAGGAAGTCCACCTCGGGCCGGGCCAGCGAGGGCATAAAGCCCTGCACAAAAGCACTGTAGGTTTCATTGATCATGCGCTGCGACTCGGCGGCGATGGTGGCGAACACCAGGGAGCTCTTGCCCGAACCGGACACACCCGTGAACACTGTCAGCCGGCGCTTGGGCAGCTCAACGCTGACGTCCTTGAGGTTGTTTTCCCGTGCCCCCTGCACCCGGATCAGGTCGTGGGTGTCGGCAACGTGCAGCCCGTTGGTCTGGGGATCGGTGTTCGTGGCGGTACTGGTGTCCGTGCTCATCGGGTCTCCATCTGTCGGGCTGCAATATGTCCTGCGAGGGGGAGGCCGCGCCCGCAGCCTCCCCCTCGTGCCGCTGGTTCCTATCCTCGCAGCTCAGGGCTGCTGGTTGATGCGGACGGTGTTGCCGGCCGGGTCGCGGAAGGCGCAGTCACGGATTCCGTAGGGCTGGTCAACGGGTTCCTGGACCACGTCGGCTCCGGTGGCCTCCACCGAGGCGAACGCGGCGTCCACGTCCGGGGCGGACAGGATCACGGTGGCGTAGGTGCCCTTGGCCATCATTTCGGCGATGGTGCGGCGTTCGTCGTCGGTGATGCCGGGATCCACGGCCGGCGGGTGCAGGACGATGGAAACATCCGGCTGCCCTGCAGGGCCCACCGTGATCCAGCGCATGGTGCCGCGGCCAACATCGTTACGGACCTCGAAGCCCAGGGCGTCGCGGTAGAACGCCAGGGAGGCGTCGGGATCGGTGTGCGGAAGGAAGGTTGAGGAAATGCTGATCTTGTTCATGGCAGTCATGCTAGTTGCGGCTCCTGCATGGGCGCTTCTCGATTCCTGACCGGTCTGGTGACCTGTTTCGCCACGCACGCGGGAATGCCCGCCGTCGACATTTCTGCCTCCTGTTTGTAGACGCTGGGCGGCATACCCACAAGCTCCGTGAAGCGGGTGCTGAAGGTTCCCAGCGAGGAACAGCCGACGGCGAAACACACGTCCGTGACGGAAAGGTCACCGCGGCGGAGCAGCGCCATGGCCCGCTCGATGCGCCGGGTCATGAGGTAGCTGTAGGGCGATTCCTGGTACGCAGCCTTGAAGCGGCGGCTCAGGTGCCCGGCGGACATGTGGACGCCGCGGGCCAGGGACTCGACGTCCAGCGGCTGCGCATATTCCCGGTCGATCCGGTCCTTGACGCGGCGAAGATCCGTAAGCTCACGGAGGCGGGCGTCGGAGAGGGGGCTGGAGGTCACACTTCAGATCGTGCTACGGCCCGGCGGAGTTGTCCAGAGTCCCGGAACCTGCGGACCTGACACAGCACAATGCCGGGCAGGGACCGCTTTCACGGACCCTGCCCGGCTGGGCGCAAGCCGGCGCTTTGGCTAGGAAGCAGCCTCCTGCGCCTGGAGTTCGCGCACGTCCCCCGTAAGGACGGTCAATTCGACGCCGGCAGGCCGCTCTACTGTGCTGCTGATGCGCACTGAGGAACCGGTGTGGGCCGACTCCAGCACTGACTCCATCACCTCAAGGACATGGAAGGCCAGGGTGCCGCCCGCGCGGGGCTCGGCACCTTCCGGGGTGGCGGCGAGGTCGGCGATGCCGAAGCCGCGCCCTGAGTCAACGTAGCCGGCGGACACGGGGAGGGTCTCCCACGCATCGGCGCCCAGGGAGAACAGCTGGACGTCGCCGTCGAAATGGTTGGGGTCCGGCACCACCAGGGAGCCGTGTTCGCCGTGGATCTCAATGTTCGGGGACTTGGACTTCACGGCGTCGAAGCTCATGAACAGGGTGGAGAGCGCGCCGGAAGCGTGCGTCAGGACGCCGGTGACGTGGGAGTCGATCGCAACGGGGACCTTTTCGCCCTGCCGGGGGCCGGAGCCGATGGTCCGTTCGCTGCGCGTGTGGCTCGCCGCGCCCGTCACCGAGACCACCGGGCCCAGCAGGGTCACCAGGGCCGTGACGTAGTAGGGGCCCATGTCCAGGAGCGGCCCGCCGCCGGGCTGGTAGTAGAAGTCCGGGTTCGGGTGCCAGCGCTCGTGGCCGGGGGTCACCATAGTGGCGGAGGCGGAGATGGGTGCGCCGATCAGGCCGTCATCGATCGCCTTGCGGGCGGTCTGGATGCCGGTGCCCAGTACCGTGTCAGGCGCGCAGCCGACGACGACCCCGGCCTCCCGCGCTGCCTCCAGCACCGTCCGTGCCTCCGCGGTGGTGGCGGCGAGGGGCTTCTCGCCGTACACGCTTTTGCCCGCTGCAATGGCTTTCAGCGCCACCTCGGCGTGCGCTGCGGGGATGGTGAGGTTCAGGACCAGCTCGACGTCGTCCGCGGCGAGGAGTTCGTCCACGGAAACGGCGCGGACGCCGTCGTACTGCTCCGCCACCGCCTGGGCGCGAGCTGGATCCAGGTCCGCCACCGCTACAAGTTCCAGGTCCTGGAGCTTGCGGAAGTTGGTGAGGTACTGCGCGATGATGGCGCCGCAGCCAACGATTCCTACTTTTAACGGCTTGCCCACAGCAGGCCCCTTTCGATGATGGTGCGGACGTTGGTGTCCTGGAGGATTTCGACCCGGTGGCCGGGGGTGGCGACGAAGATGCGGCCCTTGCCCCATTGGCGGGTCCAGATGGCGGGGGAGGTGACTTCGCGGTTCCAGGGGTCCCATTCCCGGACCTTTTGGGTGGTGGTGGCGAGGACGTCGATGTAGTCGTCGGAGAGGACCCAGTACTGTTCGGTGACCAGGTCGAAGTCCTTGATGCCCTGGGTGATGGGGTGTTCCGCGGCCGCGGGCAGCATGTTCACGGTGTAGGGCACGTAGTTGTCAGACTGCTCGCCGATGCACTCGTCCGGGTGCTTGCCCGGGTGGCAGGCGAACTGGCCGCCGATCAGGTGGAGGTAGTCGGAGTTGTTGCGGTAGGAATCGGCGATCCCGCCGTGCCAGCCGGCCAGGCCGGTACCGTTTTCCACCGCCGTCCGCAGCCCGGCGAACTCGTCCTTTTCGATGGTGGTCATGGTCATGCACTGCATGATCAGGTCCACGCCGGCCATGTATTCGGCGTCGGCGTAGACCTTCGGGGATTCCTCCACGCGGACGTGGTAGCCGTTGTCCTTGAGGTAGGGGATGAACAGCTCGGTGGCCTCGTAGGGCTGGTGGCCGTCCCAGCCGCCGCGGACCACCAGGGCATTTTTGGGTTCTGTCATTGGGTTTCCTTTGGTTGGCTGCCGGCTTTTGTTTTGCCGGCACAGGTCGGGTCAGCGGCTGGAGAAGGCGGCGTCGAAGGCTGCTGCGGGTGGGGCGATCCGGGCCAGTTCCTGCAGCATGGCCAGCGCCTGCGGTGCCCCGACGAGGCGGTCCATGCCGGCGTCCTCCCACTCGATGCTGGTGGGGCCGTCATAGCCGATCGCGTTCAGGGTCCGGAAGATGCGGTTCCACTGCACGTCGCCGTGGCCTGCAGTGACGAAGTCCCAGCCGCGGCGGGGATCCGCCCACGCGAGGTGTGAGCCCAGCCGTCCGTTGCGGCCATCGAGCTGGCGGACGGACTCCTTCACGTGGACGTGGAGGATGTGTCCGGCGAAGTCCTGCAGGAACATCACGGGGTCCAGGTCCTGCCAGATGAAGTGGGAGGGGTCGAAGTTCAGCCCGAAGCTGCTGCGGTGCCCGATGGCTTCCAGCGTGCGTTTGGTGGTCCAGTAGTCGTAGGCGATCTCGGAGGGGTGGACTTCCAGGGCGAACCGGACACCCTCTTCCTCGAAGACGTCCAGGATGGGGTTCCAGCGGTCCGCGAAGTCCCGGTAGCCGGCGTCGATCATTGACTCTGGCGCGGGCGGGAACATCGCGACGGCCTTCCAGATGGATGACCCGGTGAACCCGGTGACCGTTTTCACGCCGAGCCTGGCGGCGGCCCGTGCGGTGTCCTTCATCGACTCGGCGGCCCGGGCGCGGACGCCCTCCGGATCGCCGTTGCCCCAGATTTCCGCGGACAGGATGCCCTGGTGGCGTTCATCGATGGGATCGTCGCACACGGCCTGGCCGGTGAGGTGGTTGGCGATGGCGAAGACCTGGAGGTTGTTCTTTTCCAGGATGTCCAGCCGGCCCTGGAGGTAGTTGTCGTCCTCTGCCGCCCGTCGCGGGTCCAGGTGGTCTCCCCAGCAGGCGATCTCCAGCCCGTCAAAGCCCCACTCGCCGGCGAGCCGGGCCACCTCTTCAAACGGCAGGTCGGCCCACTGGCCGGTAAACAGGGTGATTGGTCGTGTCATCGTTTCTAGACTTTCTGCCACTGGCTGGAGTTGGCGGCGCTGGACTCCACGGCTGCCAGGACACGCTGGACCTGCAGGGCATCGGCGAAAGAGGGTTCCGGCTGGCGGCCTTCGCCAATGGCCGTGACCAGGTCCACCACCTGGTGTGTGAAGCCGTGTTCATACCCCAGCCCGTGGCCGGTGGGCCACCAGTTGCCGACGTAGGGGTGCTCGGGCTCGGTGACGTAGATCTTGCGGAAGCCGGCGTCGGGGGATTCGGCTGCGTCGTAGAAGGACAGGACGTTCATGTCCTCGAAGTCGAAGGCCAGTGACCCCTTGCTGCCGTTGACCTCCAGGCGCATGGCGTTCTTCCGGCCCAGCGCGTATCGGGTGGCTTCGAAGACGCCCACGGCGCCTGTGGAGGCAGCTCCGCCGTCGAACTTTGTGTCTTCAAAGCGGGCACTGAAGATGGCAGCATCGTCCACCGTGACGCTGCCGCGGGGAGTGTCGCTGCTGAGGTCGCCGTGCCCGCCCAGGCCTACGAGGTCCCCGGCGAGCGGCCGCTGCGGCACGAACGTTTCGAGCAGTGCCGAGACGCCGGTGATGTTCAGCCCGGTGACCCATTGGGCGGCGTCGATGCTGTGCGCCCCGATATCGCCCAGGGAGCCGGACCCGGACTTGCTCTTATCCAGCCGCCACGTCATGGGGGCATTCTCGTCCGAGAGCCAGTCCTGCAGATATTGCGCGCGGACGTGCCGGATCTCGCCCAGCCGGCCCTGGTCCACGAACCGCTTGGCCAGTGCCAGGGCGGGGGTGCGCCGGTAGCTGAAGCCGCACATCGAAGCGACGCCCTGCTTGGCGGCGGATTCCGCCGCAAGGGTCATCCTCTCAGCTTCCTCCACGGAATTGGCCAGCGGCTTTTCGCACAGTACGTGCTTGCCGGCCTCCAGGGCGGCGATCGCAATCTCGGCATGGGTATCGCCCGGCGTGCAGATATCGATCAGGTCGATGTCGTCCCGCTCGATCAGGCGCCGCCAGTCTGTCTCAACCGACTCCCAGCCGAGCTTGTCCGCGGCGGCCCGGACGCCGTCGGCATTCCTGCCGGCCACCGCGGCCAGCTGGGGCTGCAGCGGCAGATCAAAGAACCGCGGTGCGGTGCGCCAGGCATGCGAGTGGGCGGCGCCCATAAAGGCATAGCCCACCATGCCGACGCGCAGTGGCTTTTCGCTGGTCATGTAAGTGTCCTTTCTACTTGCTGAAGCCGGCTGTGAGGCCGGCGAGCAGTTGGCGGCGCGCGACGACGTAAATCACCAGGAGGGGGAGCGTCGCCAGGACCACGGAGGCCAGGATCGCGGGGATATTGACGCTGAACTCTCCCTGGAAAGTCCAGAGCGACAACGGCAGGACCCTGGTGGCGGGGCTTTGGGTCAGGATCAGCGGGAAGAGGAAGCCGTTCCAGACATGCAGGGCGTTATAGATACCCACAGTGATGACGGCCGGTTTGGTCATGGGGAGGGCGAGCCGCCACATCATGGCCCAGTCCGAGCAGCCATCCAGCCGCATCGATTCGAACAACTCGTTCGGGACATCGCGCATGAAGTTGGACAGGATGAGCACGCTGACCGGGATGGCAAACGCCACGGACGGCAGGATCAGGGCGAGCAGGGTGTCATACAGGTGCGCCCGGGTGATCATCCAGTAGATGGGGATGATGGTGGCATGGAGCGGGATGGCCAGGCCCAGGAGGAACAGGTTGTTCGTCATGGACAGGAACCGGCCCCTGCCGCGGACGATTGCGTAGGCGGCCATAAATGACACCAGCAGAGCCGGGAGCACCGTGCCAAGCGTGACGATCAGGCTGTTGGTGAAGTAGCGGACAAAATTGTTCTCCAGCACCAGCTTGTAGTTGTCCAGCGTCGGCTCCGTTGACGGAAGCATCGGGTTGGACGTAAAAAAGCCTGCCTGGTTCTTGAAGCTGGTGATCACCACGTAGTAGATCGGGACGATGATGATCGCGAGCCAAAGCCAGCCTCCCAGGCCGCCCAGAAGGTTCGGACGCAGCCGTCCCGGCCCCTTGCTGCGGATAACAGGTTCCGCGGCGATGCTGCTGGCGGCCGAAGGAGGAACCGGGAGTTGAGTTGTGGACGCCATCAGGCACCTTCCAATTGGCTTGCATTGCGGTTCTTGCCGCCCAGGCGCTGCAGCAGCAGGGCCAGTCCGAGGCCGATCACAACGAGCATCACGCCCAGGGCGCTCGCCGCTCCCATGTCGTTGGCTTTGAACCCCGTCAGGTACATGTGCAGCGGGAGCAGCCGGGTGCTGTAGCCGGGTCCTCCGCCGGTGAGCACGAAAATGAGGTCGAAGTACGCCAGGCTTCCCACCACCATCAGGGTGGACGAGGTGATGATCGTGTACTTCAGCTGGGGCAGCGTGATGCTCCAGAACTGCCGGAACCGTCCGGCGCCGTCAATCTCTGCTGCCTCATAGAGCGACGCCGGGATCTGCCGCACGCCTCCCTGGTAAATCAGCGTGTGAAAGGGAACAAACTGCCACGCGATGACGAAGACCACCACGAACAGCACCAGGTCCGAATTCCCGAGCCAGTCCTGGGCCAGGGCGGGAAGCCCGAACCCCGGGCCCAGGCCGAAGTTCGGATCCAGCAGGGCTTTGAAGGCGATGGCAACTGCGGCGGAGGAGAGCAGCAGGGGCAGGAAGTAGAGCACGGCCAGGGCGGCACGGTATTTCTGGGCGCCCGCCGTGAAGACGCCCAGGAGCAGGCTGACCGGTGCCTGGACGATGAACGAGAAGAACATGATTTTGGCCGTCACTACCAGGGCGTTGCCTGTCACGGGATCGGTCAGGACGGTGGTCCAGCTGGACAGTCCGTCCAGTTTGATTTCGCCCAGGCCGTTCCAGCTGGTGAAGCTCAGGAAGACCACCCCGATGAGCGGGACCACCGCAAATACGAGGAAGAAGATCAGCGCCGGAGCGGCCAGCCACCCCGAGGGGCCCGCGTCGCGGACCCCTCGGCCAGCAGTAACTGGAGATGCCACGGTTGCTACTTCCCCACCGTGGCGTTCATCGTGGTGATGAACTGTTCCGGGGTGATCTTCTTCAGGAAGATCTGGTCCAGGTTGGAGAGCATCGCATCACCCTGCGCCGGGCTCAGCGCCTGGTCCCAGGAGAGCGTAAAGCTGGGGGCGTTCTTGGCCAGCCCGTAGACGAACGTCAGGAAATCCTTGTCCGGCGAGGCTTCGAGTTTGCTTTCGATGCCTTGGACCACGGGCACGGCTCCGGAGTTGATCAGGGCATCGGTGTTGGCATCGGTGAACATCCCGTCCTTGACGTAGTCCAGGGCGGCCTTCTTCTGGGCGTCCGTTGCTTTGGCGGAGATGGACCAGAAGTTGGACGGGTTGCCCACAACGTTGGCGGGGTCGCCCTTGCCCCCGGGCACCGTGGGGAACGTGGTGTAGCCAAGCTTGCCGCTCTTGACGAAGTCCGCAGCATCCTTCTTCATGCCCTGGTAGATCCAGCCGCCCTGCAGGATCATGGCTGACTTGCCCGTGTACATGAGAGCCTGGTCAGCGTTGCTGTCCGCGGCAATGGACGAGAAGCCGTTGATGAATCCGCCGGCGTCAACCAGCTCCTGGATCTTGGTGAGTGCCTCTTTTACTGCCGGGTCTGACCACGCGCCGGGCTTATTGGCCGCGATGTTGGCGAAGACTTCCGGTCCGCCGATGCGCTCGACGAGGTACTCAAGCCACATCAGGTCCGGCCATTTTGACTGGCCGCCGAGCGAGAACGGGGCGATGCCGGCGTCCTTGAATTTCGGCACGAGGGCCATCAGTTCGTCCCATGTCTTGGGAGGCTGCGCGCCCGCCTTGTCGAAGGCTTCCTTGTTGTAATAGAGGACCACAGGCTGCACGTTGTTGTTCGGCAGGGCGTAGGTTTTGCCGTCCACCTCGCCGTTCTTCAATACAGAGGGAAGGTAGCGGTCCTTGACCTCCGGGTTGTCCTTCAGGAAACCGGACAGGTCATCCACCTGCCCGGCGTCCACGTACGACTTCAGTACGCCGCCGCCCCAGCCGTAGATGAAGGTGGGGCCTTCGCCGGCACCGACGGCGGTGCGGACCTTGGTTTTGTAAGCATCGTTGGCGAAGAAGTCGAGCTTGATCGACTTGTCCGGATTTGCCTGGTTCCAGTCGTCCACGGACTTCTGCAGGACCGGCTGGTTGCCGCCGGTAAGGCCCCACATGGTGGCCGCGTCACTGCTCACGTTTGAACCGGCAGGACCTGCAGAACCGCAGGCGGCCAGGCTGATTGCCACTCCCGCAGCGGAAATTGCCATGGCTGCCGAGCGCAACTTTCGAATGTTCATTTCGCTTCCGTTCATCCTCCGGGCTCAACGCTGGGTCCCGGTAACGTGTAACGCGGGCATGCACTTCGGCTTCGAAGCGGATGCCTGCATCAATTCGGTTCTGGGCCGCACTGACAATATTCGAAACTTTTCGAAAAGCTTGCGACCGGTGAAGCAAATCTAACGGTGAGGCGCATCACAGTCAAGGGGTCGTTCCTGCGATATTTGCGCTGGATTTACTGCACCGTTGACGCCGTTGCTCTGTTGGATGCAGTATTGGACCTATCGAAATATTTCGAAAGACGGGACTGACCCTTGGCTACAAATGTGCGGCCGGAAAAAACCACCCTGGCAGCTGTTGCCCTGCAGGCCGGGGTTTCAACACCCACGGTTTCCAAAGTGGTGAACGGCCGGGAGGATGTCGCGCCTGAAACCCGTGCGCGGGTCCTTGCCGCACTTGAACAGGCCGGGTACCAGTCGCCCCTGCAGCGCCGCACCGCAACGAAGACCAGCACTGTCGTGGAGGTGGTGGTGGACGTGCTCACCGCCGCCTACACCGTTGAAGTCCTTGACGGCATATTGCAGTTCGCCGCGAAAGCAGACGTTGAAGTCCTCATCAGCGCCACCGGGCCGGCGGCATCGGGCATGGCTTCCACGGCGCAAAGCCCTGAGCGGCGTGCCCAGCGGATGGTGGACGAGGGCAGGGCGGGAATGATTGTGGTGACATCAGCCTTCGGCGAGGCGCAACTGCAGGCGTTCCGGCGCCGCAAGCTGCCCGTCGTCGTGATTGACCCGCTCAACCCGCCCCCGGCGGACGTGGTCAGCGTCGGTGCCACCAACTGGGCAGGCGGCAAGTCCGCAACCGAACACCTACTGGAGCTGGGGCACCGGCGCATCGCCTACATCGGCGGCATCGAACAGGCTGAATGCAACCAGGCGCGGCTGCACGGCTATATGGCCGCCCTGACGGCACACGGCGTCCCTGTGGATCCCCAGTACATCGTTTCCGGCGGCAGGTTCCGCCGCGACAGCGGAACTGCGGGGCTGCAGGCCCTGCTCAAGCTCGACCAGCGGCCAACGGCCATCTTTGCCGCGAGCGACAGCATCGCGTTGGGTGTCCTGGGCGAAGCAGCCCGCCAGGGAGTCAGGATCCCCGAGCAGCTGAGCCTCATCGGGTTCGACGGGACAATCCAGGGCGAGGAGTCGGTCCCGGCCCTCACCTCAGTGTCCCAGCCGCTCGAGGAAATGGGCCGGACGGCATTGCGGTCATTGCTCCGCCAGGCCCGCGGCGAGGTCCTGGATTCCCGCCGGGTTGAGCTGGCCACGCAGGTGATCGTCCGAGACACCACAGCACCGCCCGCGGCCTGAGCCCGGCTTTTCGAAAGGAACACCCATGTCATCCAACACTCCTCCCAACGGTGAGCTGACCGTCCTTCGCGCGGGGGACTACGAGGCAACTGTCGCGAGCGTGGGGGCGGGGCTGGTGAGCTTGTCCTTCGGTGGCACGGACCTTGTCCTGCCCTTCCCGGCGGACGAACTGCCCCCGGCCTATGCAGGAAAGGTGCTGATGCCCTGGCCGAACAGGGTGGCCGGCGGCGCCTACAGCTTTGCCGGGCAGCGTTTCGAACTGCCGGTGAACGAGGCGGGCACCGGCAGCGCCCTGCATGGGCTGGCCCTGTGGAATGCCTGGCAGGTGGAACGGCGCTCGGATGCCGAGGTGGTGCTGACGCACCTGCTGCACGGCGAGCCGGGTTACCCGTTCCAGCTCGCGCTGACGGCCCGTTACGCGCTGGACGCAGAGACCGGGCTGTCCATCGAACTCGGGGCCAGGAACCAGGGAACCGCCCCCGCCCCCTATGGCTGCGGCTCTCACCCCTACATCACCGTGGGCGGGGACATCTCCACGTGTGAGCTGACATTCCGCGCGGGCAAGGTGCTGATGACGGATGAAAAACTCCAGCCCACCGAGCTCCGGGACATCGCGGGCACGGAGTTCGACTTCTCCCAGGCCCGCATACTGGCTGGGCAGCAACTCGACCACGCCTTCACTGCCCTCCCCGAGGGGGCATGGGACGTCCGGCTGCGGCACCCGGCCCGGCAGCTTTCGGCGGTGGTGGAATCAACGGGTACGGATGCCCCTTGGCTGCAGCTCTACTCAGGGGAGCTGCGGGGCCGGAAAGGGCTCGCTGTGGAGCCCATGACCTGCCCGCCCGATGCCTTCAATTCCGGCCAGGACCTGGTTGTCCTGGCGCCGGGACAGTCACACTCGCTGGCCTGCAGGATCCACGCTGTGGACGGCTGAAGGCGGCAGCCGCAGAGGTGGAGTTAACCGCCCCTTCCGGCAGGTATGATTATCCCGCCGACCAACAAACGAGGTCCTCGCCCTCCCGGGCTCGAGTCAACGGTTTGTCCGGCACAACCAACCTTCAAAACCCTCATCACCCCTGCCCGGCTCCGGCTGGCAGGCCCTGAAAGGACACCATGGAACTGCTGTGGGAAATCGCCGGCTGGGCCGGCGCGGCTGCGATCCTCAGCGCCTACCTCGCCGTCTCCATGGGCTGGCTGAAGGCCGGCAAAGGTTTCCAGACTGCAAACCTGTTCGGCGCCGTCGCCTTCATCATCAACGGCACCGTCCACGAGGCCTGGCCTTCCGTGGTCACCAACGTGGCCTGGTTCCTGATCTCCGCCATCGCCCTTTTCCGCATGCGCTCTGCGGCTCCCCAGCCGGTGGTGCCGGCTGAGGAGCCGCAGGTTCAATTCCCCGGCGTCCCGGACACCACCGGCCAGCTTGCCGTGGTGGAGGCCCTCACCGGTTCCGTTCACGGTGAGGCGGACGTGCACCGGGTGCCTGTGGAATGCACGACGGCGGTCAGGCCGGCTGGGGTGCCCTGCTGACCTCGGCGTCTTCTGCCTGGGCCGTCCGCACCTGCGCCTGGCGGCCCAGCCAGCGTGCGCTCTCCTTGGGCGTCCGTTCCTGGGTCTCCCGGTCTACGCCGATGAGGCCGAACTTTGGCCCGTAGCCGAACACCCACTCAAAATTATCGAAGGCCGTCCAGGCGATGTAGCCGCGGACGTCGATGCCGTCCGCCAGGCAGGACGCCACGCACTCGACGGCAGTACGCAGGTAGTCCACCCGCTGGGTGTCGTCCTCGGTGGCCAGGCCGTTTTCCGTGACCATCACGGGAATGCCGGCGATCCGGTGGGCTTCCCGAATGGTGGCTTCAAGGGCCTGCGGGTAGATCTCCTCGCCCATCTGGTTCGTGGGAACCCCTTCGGGCGCCGGTGCGTGCCCGTCCGGGCCGTACACGGTGCGGCCATAGGTCTGGATCCCCACAAAGTCGTCGCCGCGTGACGCCTCGAGGAAGCGCTCGTTCACGCCGCGGCGGACCTTTTCCGCAAGTTCCTCGCCGCCGTCGATGGACTGAATGTCGGAGTTGGCAAGCGTCCAGCCCACCAGCAGGTCCGGCCGGTGCGCCTTGATGACCGCGGTGCCTGCCCGGTGCGCCGCCACCTTCACGTCGAACCCGGCCTCCGTGGAGCAGAACTGGAACGGGGCAACGGTGCTGGCATCAACGCCAAGGCGGTCGGCTGCCGCCGCCCACACGGGTACTGAACCGCGGTTTTCCGGGGCCACGCCGCCGATGCCGAAGGACTCCAGCAGCCACGGCAGGTTGGGTTCATTCAAGGTGCACGCGACGCCGATCAGGTCGCCCAGGTGCGCCATCACCCGGTCGCAGTAGCGGGCAAAGAGCTCAGCGGTGCGCGGGCCTTCCCACCCGCCCAAGGCCAGGAGCCAGCGCGGGGACGTGAAGTGGTGGAACGTCACCACGGGGGTGAGGCCGCGCTCGTGGCAAGCCTCCAGCATGCGGCGGTAATGGTCCAGTTCGGCCTGCGAGAACAGCCCCTCCTCCGGCTCAACGCGCGCCCACTCAATCGAAAAGCGGTAGCTGGTGAACCCGAGGTCCGCGATCAGGGCGATGTCCTTGCGGTAGCGGTGATAGTGGTCCACGGCATCCCCGGACGGCTCGGAGAACATGCTGCCCGGCAGGTGTTCGAGGAACCAGGTGTCGCTGTTGACGTTGTTCCCCTCCACCTGGTGCCCGGCGGTGGCGACGCCCCAGAGGAAGTCCTGCGGGAATGCTGATGCGGTGGTCATGTAGTTCCTTTCGGTTCAGCGCCGACGTACAGCGCACGGGGCCTCTCTGCCCTGGCTTTCCATCCTGACCGCCTGCGTGACCGGGGCCACAATACTTTTTCAATCAATGACATTCTCATGTGAGCGCCTGCAGCCACCGCTTGATGCTTGGAAGGAGCCGGCCAGCAGCCAGCCCCAAGACATTCCCTCCGTTGTCACATCAGAATGCAAAGGCGCACTACATGAAACTCCTGAACTCCACCGCCCGTGCGAGCTCCGCCGTTCTGGCCGGAGCGCTCCTGCTGGGATCATTGACCGCCTGCGGCGGCGGCTCCAGCCAGGCCACCGCCAAGGCAGACACCAGCTCCCTGACGCTCGCCATCGACAGTGACTCGGCCTCGTTCGGCTTTGATCCCCTGCGGGTTTCAGCTGCCCAGCGGCAGTTCTTCGAGGGCCTCTACGAGAGCCTGATGACGCTGCAGCCCGATGGCTCGGCAGGCCCGGGCCTGGCCAAGGAGTTCAACTACAACGGGGATAACACCATCCTGACGCTGACCCTCACGGACGGCGTGACCTTCACGGACGGCTCCAAGCTCGATGCTGAACTGGTCAAGGCCAACCTGGACCGCCGGTCCGATCCTGCGCTCAGCGCCTACTCCGCCGTCGCCAAGGGCGGCGCGCAGGAAATCACGTCGGTGGACGTAATCAGTCCCACCCAGGTGGCCCTGACCTTCGCCGCGCCGCAGCCGGGCTTCGAAAAGAACCTGGCATCCACCACAGGCATGATCGTGGGCAAGAACGGCGTCACTGACTCCGCCAGCCTCGCCGCCACCCCTGACGGTTCAGGCCCCTACACCCTGGATGCTTCCACGGTGAAGGGCAACAAGTACGTGCTGGTGAAGAACGAGAAGAGCCCCGAAGCCTCCAAGTACGCCTTCAAAAAGGTGATCTTCAGCGTGGTCCAGGACCCCCAGGCCCGCGCCAACGCCCTGGTCTCCGGCCAGGCGGACGTGGCCATGCTGACCTCCTCCACCGTTGACTTCGCCAAGTCCAAGGGTGTGGGCGTGTCCCAGATCGGCGGGACCGTCAACACCATGATTTCCTTCGACAAGATCGGCAAGACCGCCCCGGCATTCGCCGAGGAAAAGGTCCGCCAGGCCATCCAGTACGCCATTAACCGCCAGGCACTGGTGGACGCCCTGCACAAGGGTGACATCCCGGCCTGGAACGCCCTGCCCAAGGACTCCGCAGGCTTCAGCAAGGACATCGAAACCACGTTCGCCTACAACCCCGGGAAGGCCAAGAGCCTGCTGGCCGAAGCCGGCTACCCGAACGGCTTCGACTTCACCATCATCGCCAGCGCCCAAACCCAGACAGACCTGCAGGCCGTCCAGAAGGACCTCGCCGCCGTCGGCATCACCATGAACGTGAAGATGGCCTCGTCCACTGACGAAGCCTTCGCCGCCGTCGCCACCACGCCCCTGGGCTACGCGCCGTTGAACTGGGACAACCCCGTGGGCGTGATGTACGGCGCCATCCTGAACGGTTTCACCAACGTGCAGAAAGCCACCGACGAACAGCTCAGCGCAGCCACCGGCGAGCTGGCCGCCGCGAAGGACGACGCCGCCGTCAAGGCCGCGGCCACCAAGCTGAACACCCGCCTGGTGGAATCCGGCTGGATGATCCCGCTGTACGAGGCCCTCACCAACCAGGGCTACAACACCAAGAAGGTGGCACCGGTGGAGTTCGCCGGAACCAACGCCTACCCGCTCCTCTCGTCCTACAAGCCGGCCAGCTGATACCCGCACCTGCCGGACGGGCACTCCCCACCAAGGAGGAGGGCCCGCCCGGCAGGGCCTGATCGATGGAGGTCACCATGGCACTATTCATCACCAAGCGCCTGCTGATGGCGCTGGCCACCGTGCTGGTGGTTGCGGTACTGGCGTTCCTGCTGGTGCACGCAATGCCGGGCAGCCCGGGCGCCGTGTCCCTCGGCGCCGGCGCCTCCCAGGAAGCCATCGACGAAGTCAACCAGCGTCTCGGCTGGAACGATCCGCTCCTGGTCCAGTTCATCAGCTGGCTCGGCGCCGCAGTCCAGGGCGACCTCGGTATATCGCTCATCGACGGCCGTTCCGTCAGCGCGGACCTGGCCAGCAGGCTCCCCGTCACGGCCTCGCTGGCCGCCGGCGCCACGCTCCTCAGCGCAGTCCTCGGCATCGCCCTGGGCGTCACCGCGGCTGTCCGCGGCGGAACCGTTGACCGGATCATCGGCGGTGTGGCCGGCATGGCCGTAGCCCTTCCGGCGTTCTGGATCGGCATCATCTTCGTCTACCTCCTGGCGGTCCAGTCCTCCGTCTTCCCCGCCACCGGCTACGTCCCGTTCGAGGTCTCACCCCAGGACTGGGCGCTGTCCCTGGCACTGCCGGTGATCACCCTGGCCGTGGGCGGCGGAGCGTTCATCGCCCGCCAGACCAGGGCCTCCATGCTCGAAGCGCTCCAGCAGGAACACATCCGGACCCTCCGCGCCACGGCCACCCCCACCTGGAAAATCCTCTACATCCACGCCCTGCGCTACGCCAGCCTCCCCATCGTGGCCGGCATCGCGCTCCAGTTCATCCAGCTTTTCGGCGGTTCGGTCATTGCCGAGCAGCTGTTCGCCATGCCGGGCCTGGGCCAGGCCGTCCAGAACTCCGTCAGCACCCATGACGCCCCGTCCGTCCAGGGCGTCGTGGTGATCGCCACCGTGGTGGTGGTCGCCGTGAACCTGGTGCTGGAACTCGCCACCAAGTTCCTCGACCCGAAGTTGCGTGCCTCATGATCCCCAACGTTGCCCCCGCACCTGCAGATTCAGCGGAGCCGACGGCGGCTGCCGTCCTTCCCAAGGCCCCGCGCCGAAGCGCGGCCAGGAAGTTCTCCGGCAGCAAGCTGTTCGCCTCGCCGGCGAGCATCGCCGGCGTGGTCTGGCTGGCCGCTCTCGTGGTTGCCTCCCTCACCGCGCCGCTGTGGCTGCCGTTCAAGACCGAGGACCAGGACTTCACCGCCGTCCTCTCCGGACCCACCGCCGCCCACTGGCTCGGCACCGACGAACTGGGCCGGGACCTCCTCAGCCGCATCTTCGCTTCGGCGGCCGGCACGCTGGGGACGTCCATGATCACGGTGATTGTCGCCGTCGGCCTCGGAACCCTGCTGGCGATGCTGGCCGCAGCCGCCGGCGAACGCGTGGAAACTGTCATCAGCCGCGTCACCGAAATCATGATGTCCCTGCCCGGCACAGTGATCATCCTGGCCGTCATCGGCGCCGTGGGAACCAACATTCCGCTGATCATGGGCATCCTGGGCGTGCTGATCGCGGCAGGCATCTACCGCGTGATGCTGGGCCAGGCCAAGTCCCTGCAGTCCCAGCTGTACGTTGACGCCGCCAAGGTGGACGGCGTCAGCACGGCCGGCATCAGCCTCCGGCACGTGCTGCCCGGCCTGACCAACACCATCGTGGTGCAGGCAGCCCTGATCTTCGCCGTCGGCATGCTCATCCAGGCCGGCCTGGCCTTCATCGGCTTCGGCCCGCCCATCCCGCAGCCCAGCTGGGGCGGCATGATCCAGGGCGCCTCGCAGCACGTCTACGACGCCCCCTGGCTGATGGTCCCCACCGGCGCGGTGCTGGCCCTGACAGTCCTGGCCGCCAACGCGATCGGCAATGCGCTGGGCAAGGCGCCCAACGCCACCGTCTCGCACCTGCCCTCGGCGTCAGCCCGGCGCCAGCGCGCCAAAGCGGTCGCCGCGATGGCCGCTGCTGCACCGGCTTCGCAGGACGCTCCGAAGAACACGCTCAGCGTCCGCAATCTCTCCGTGGGCGTGGACTCCGTGGGTGCAGGCAAGGGAGTCCGCCTGGTCACGGATGTCTCCTTCGACGTCGAACCCGGCACCGTCCTTGGCCTGGTGGGTGAATCCGGTTGCGGCAAGACCATGACGGCGCTGTCCCTCCTGGGCCTGCTGCCCTCCGGGGTTTCCGTGACCGGCGGCCAGATCCTGTGGAACGGCCGGAACCTGGCCGCGGCCACCGAGAAGGACATGGAAGGCATCCGCGGACGCGGCATCGCCCTGATCTCGCAGGAACCCATGCGCGCCCTGGACCCCATGTTCACCGTGGGCTACCAGCTCACCGCCACCGTCCGGCGGCTCCGCGGGATAGGCCGGGCCGAGGCGAAGGCCGAAGCCCTGGGGCTGCTGGAAAAGGTGGGCATCGTGGACGCCGCCCGGATCCTCAAAACCTACCCGCACCAGATCAGCGGCGGCATGGCCCAGCGCGTGGCCATCGCCCTGGCGCTCGCCGGGCGTCCCCGCCTGCTGGTGGCGGACGAACCGACCACTGCACTGGACGTCACCGTGCAGGCCGAGATCCTCTCGCTGCTGCGGTCCCTGGTAAAGGACACGGGAATGTCCGTAGTGATGGTGACGCACGATCTTGGCGTGGTGGCCGACCTCTGCGACCAGGTGGCCGTGATGTACGCCGGCGAAGTAGTGGAGAACGGCCGGACGGACAGCATCCTGGACAACCCGCGCCACCCCTACACCCTGGCCCTGCTTGCCGCGGATCCGCACGCCAACCACGCAGCGGACATGCCCGAGCGGCTCGCCACCATCAGCGGACAGGTCCCGCAGCCCAAGGACTGGCCGAGCACCTGCCGGTTCGCCGCCCGCTGCCAGTTTGCCGGGTCCGCCTGCCTGGTGCCCATCCCGCTGCTTCCCTCCGGAACCGGCGACGGCGTGGTGCGCTGCGTTAAGGCCGACGAACTCGCCGTCGAAGGCCTGGACTGGGTGGCCACGGACGTTCCCAGCCACCACATCCTGAACCTGGTTGAGGCCCCGGCTGCTGCAACCCGAACTGCTGAAAAGGATCCCGCATGAGCACCGCAACCTCGGTCCGCCCCGAAGCGCCGCGGCCCGCCGCCGCCCAGCCCCTGCTGGAGGTCAAGGACGTGGTGGTCCGCTACGGACGCGGCCGCAAGGCAGCCGCCGCTCCCGCCGCCGTCGACCGCGTCAGCTTCAGCATCGCCCCCGGGGAAACCGTGGGGCTGGTGGGGGAGTCCGGCTCGGGCAAATCGACCATCGGCAAGGCTATCCTGGGCCTGCAGAAGGTGTCCGGCGGGTCCATCACCTATCAGGGCAAGGACATCACCTCCGCCGGAGCGTCCCAGCGCAGGGCTTTGGGAAGTGAGCTGCGGGCCGTCTTCCAGGACCCCAACTCCTCGCTGAACCCGCGCAACACCGTAGGTTCCTCGCTCGCCGAACCGCTCCGGCTCCGCGGGGTTGGGGCCACGGAGGCACGGCAGCGCGCCGAGGACATGCTGGAACGCGTGGGCCTGCCCCGCGAAGCTGTTGACCGGTACCCCAGCCAGTTCTCCGGCGGCCAGCGCCAGCGCATCTCCGTGGCCCGCGCCCTCATTTGCGACCCCAAGCTGGTGGTCTGCGACGAAGCCGTGAGCGCCCTGGACCTCTCCACCCAGGCCCAGGTGCTGAACCTCCTGGCCGACCTGCGGGACGAGCGCGGCCTGGGCTACCTGTTCATCGCGCACGACATCGCCGTGGTCCAGTTCCTGGCCCAGCGCGTGGTGGTCCTCTACCGCGGGCAGGTGATGGAAAGCGGGCCCGCCGCCGCCGTCACCGAGAACCCCAGGCACCCGTTCACCCAGGCCCTCGTTGCCGCGTCCCCGGTCCCGCGGCCCGCCGAGCAGGCCGCCCGGCGGGAGGCCCGCGAGTCCCTGGGCGTGCGCACGGGAGCGGCCGCGG